>CADAGW010000054.1 GCA_902787475.1 uncultured Eubacteriales bacterium | reverse complement strand
GAGCCTGCCGGAGGACAGCGGCGTGTTTTCGCGGGAGCTGGCCATGGAGGCGCTGACGCTGTGCACGGGGCATACGAAGGAGAATACGGCGGCAGTGCTGAAGGGCAAGGGGTACGAGGTGCTGGAGCAGGCGCACTTTGACAAGGAGGAGAGCGACCCCTCCCACACCTGCGCGTTCACCATTGGGAAAAAGAGCGTGGAGTACGGGGGAGAGACCAGGACGCTGCTGCTGGTGGCCATCCGGGGCACCAGCGGCGGGGAGTGGTATTCAAACTTCGACGTGGCGCCGTCCCGGAAGGAGGACACGGTGTTCGCGGAGAGCTTTATGCTCTGCGCCGAGGACGTGTTTGTGAGCCTGAAGCCCTACATCGAAGCGGAGGACAGGCCGCTGATCCTGGCGGCGGGGCACAGCCGGGGGGCCGCGGCGGCGAACCTGCTGGGGGTGCTGCTGGACGCGGCGTATGATGAAAAGGACGTGTTTGTGTATACCTACGCCACGCCCAATACCGTGAGGGGCGAGATGGCCCAAAGGGAGTACGGGAATATATTCAATATCATACATCCCTGCGACCTGGTGCCCAGACTGCCCATGAACAGCATGGGGTTTTACAGGGCCGGGACCGATATGTATCTGGCGGGAGACGCGGAGACCACGGCAATGGTGGATCAGGTGGAGAGCGTTTTGAGCCAGATGGCCGGGAGTCTGGGGGATTATTACAACAAGCGGCACAGCCTGAAGGCCGCCGGAGAGGCGGAGGACGGCATGACGGCCTATGAGATGATGACTATGATGGGCGTGAGCCTGGTGTCCGGCGGAAGCGGCGGCATGGGCGGCGCGGGCGGTATGGGCGGCATGGGCCAGGGAAGCGGGGGATCGTATTTCTCCCAGGAGTCGGATTTCGCGCCCATGTTCGCCATGATGGCCCGGATGGCCCAGGGGAGCGGGAGCCGGATATTCGCCTATCACATGCCCCAGTATTACATGGAGGGTCTGCGGGAAATGAACGAGGGGCAGTGACAGGGGTTGACTTTTTGACCCAAAGAGGGTATAATCATCGTGCGTTCCGAGGTTCCGCCGGGGCCTGATCCCGGCGGTATTTTTATGGGCGCGCAGGAGGAAATATGAAATACGACGTGATCATCATCGGCGCGGGCCCGGGGGGCATATTTACGGCCTACGAGCTGCTGGAGCGCCGGGCGGATATGAAGATCGCCGTCTTTGAGACGGGGTATCCCCTGGAGAAGCGGCACTGCCCCATCGACGGCGAGAAGATCAAGACCTGCATAGGCTGCAGGCACTGCTCCATCATGAGCGGCTTCGGCGGGGCGGGGGCGTTTTCCGACGGAAAGTACAACATCACCAACAGCTTCGGGGGCACCCTGCACGAGCACATCGGCAAGAAGAAGGCCCTGGAGCTGATGCACTACGTGGACGAGATCAATATGCGCTACGGCGGGGCGGGGACGAAGCTGTACTCCACCGCCGGGAGCCGGTTCAAAAAGCTGTGCATACAGAACAAGCTGAACCTGCTGGACGCCTCTGTGCGGCATCTGGGGACGGATATAAACTATGTGGTGCTGCAGAACCTGTATAAGGAATTAAAGGACCGTGTGGAGTTCCACTTCGACTGCCCGGTCAGGCACGTGGAGGCGGCGGACGGGGAGTATATCGTGACCACCGACACGGGCGAGTACAAATGCGGGGCCTGCGTGATCTCCGTGGGCCGGAGCGGCAGCAAGTGGATGGAGACGGTGTGCAGGGAGCTTCAGATACCCACCCGGAGCAACAGGGTGGATATAGGCGTGCGGGTGGAGCTGCCCGCGGTGGTGTTTTCCCACCTGACGGACGAGCTGTATGAAAGCAAGATCGTGTACAGGACGGAGAAGTTCGAGGACAACGTGCGCACGTTCTGCATGAATCCCCACGGCATCGTGGTGAACGAGAACACCAACGGCATCGTGACGGTGAACGGGCACAGCTATGAAAGCGGCGAAAAGCAGACGGAGAACACCAACTTCGCCCTGCTTGTGTCCAAGCATTTTTCCGAGCCCTTCAAGGACAGCAACGGCTACGGCGAGAGCATTGCCAGGCTCTCCAATATGCTGGGCGGCGGCGTGATCGTGCAGAGGTTTGGCGATCTTGTGCGGGGACGCAGGAGCAACGACAAGCGCATCGAGGAGGGGACCGTGATCCCGACCCTGGCGGCCACGCCGGGAGATCTGAGCCTTGTGTTGCCCAAGCGGATACTAGACGGGATTATGGAGATGATCTATGCGCTGGATAGGATCGCCCCCGGTACCGCCAACGACGATACCCTGCTCTACGGCGTGGAGGTCAAGTTCTATAATATGGAAGTGGAGCTGGACGAGAATCTGGAGACCCGGTATAAGGGCTTGTATATCATCGGAGACGGCAGCGGCATTACCCATTCCCTGTCCCACGCCTCGGCCAGCGGCATCTACGTGGCCCGAAGGATCGCGGAGGGGTAGGAGGCGGGGGGCACGAGGGGAGGCGCTGAGGGCTGCTCGCCCTCAGACTCCTCGCTTAAGGGCCTTAGGCCCTTAAGAATCCCATTTTCCGCCTTCGGCGGGGATGAATTGAATATTTGGGAATAATAGAACAGCGGTTCCTTGAGAGGGAGCCGCTGTGTTTGCGTTTTGGAGGGTTGAGTCAGAGACAAACGAGGGTATAGAGCTTTTCCGGGGTGTCGCAGGAGAGACCGTGGGTGATGGCGGCGGCGTAGCGGTGGAAGGGGCTGTGGTCGATCATGCGGAACGCGGCGGCGGCCACATCCACCAGGCAGGAGGGGTCCTCCTTGTCGTGCATCCAGCCCACGCCCAGGAAGCGGAGGAGCGTGTATGCGACGCACAGGGCGGTCAGCTCGTCCTCAAGGCTCTCTCCGTTGTCGGCGAAGGGGAAGCGGGTAAAGAACATGTGGTTGGCCAGCATATTGGTGAGCCACAGGGGCCAGCGGGGGGCGACCCGATCGAAATGGGCGCAGGCGGAGCGGTACCGTTCGATGGGGGAAGGGCCGGAAGTGAAAAAGTCGAGGGCAGCCTGGCCGAAGTCCCGGAGGCTGTGGCTCCTCTGGTCCAGCCGGGAGAGTATGGCCTCCATGGCCTCGAGGCCCCGGGACAGGTCCTCTGCCGAGGGCTGGGGGAGGTATGGCGCGGCGGGGGCGGGGGAGGAAAGGTATTGGTCGACGGCCCCGTCGCCCTGGGAAAGGGCGTCTTTTAACGCCCGCATGGACAGGGAGACCTGGCCCATGCGGATGGGCATGGCGACGGACGTGTTTTCCACCAGGCCGATCAGCTTCATGCGGATCTCCTGCTCCCGGTACACGCCCCAGGTGCTGCTGCCTGAGGCGGAGGCGTGGGCGGGCTCGTCCTTGATGGGGCCGCGGACGAAGCGGAGGGGGTGGTCCAGGGCCCAGAGCCTTTCCAGCACCGCCTCGCAGCTGCCGGCGCAGGAGCATTCGGCGATCTCCGGGTGGACGGAGCGGGGGTAGAGCCGGCACACGTCGGGCAGGGACCATTCGCCCACCTGGGCGTGGAGGGCGCACCGGCCGTCGGGCAGGCGCAGGCGGCAGTTGCCGTCGTAGCGGTGGGACAGGGCGGCGTAGCGGGCGGGGTCGGGGTCGTCCAGCACCCGGAGGGCCACGTCCAATTCGCTCCTCAGCTCCGGCGGGCAGAACAGGCCCAGCATTTTAAAGTATTCCTCCAGCGACAGCGTGACCCGCCAGCCCTCGCAGCAGGAGGCCCGGCAGGCCCCCATCTTGCAGGAAAAGCCGGGGTAGTATTCCGGCATGAGATAAACGCCCTGATCCATAGGCACCGCTTCCCGTCCATAACGATTGATTTGTTATAGATCATTATATCAGGAAAAAACGCGCGCAGTGATGAATTTGGGATTTCAAAAATGAAAAAATCGAATTGAAGAAGGCTTAAGGAGCGGAGAATAAAAAGAAAATGCGGGGCCTTTAAGTCTGATTTAAGGAAGGGCCTGTATACTTGAGCCATTGAAAGGGAAATGCCTGGGGGGAGTGAGAAGATGAACATCCTGTTGGCGGCGTCGGACCGGGATCTGCTCTCGGTCTACGAGAGGCTGCTTCGCATGGACGGGCACACGGTGTGCGCCGCCTTTGACGGTACGCAGGTGATGAAGGCCCTGGGAAAGGGGCCGTATCAGGCGGCGGTGCTGGAGGAGAGCCTGCCCCGGGTGGAGCACGCCAGGCTCGTGAGCCTGCTCCAGGAGGAGGGGGTGCCTGTGGTGGCGCTCCTGCACGGACGGCTGAACGCCAGGCATCTGCTCCGGCCCGTACTGCCCAACGCCTATCTGTGCTTTCCGTTTCTGCCGTCGGACCTTCGCACGGCGGTGCAGGACGCGGCGGACAAGCTGGCGAGCGGATACCGGTTTGAAGTGGGCGGGGTCACGGTGGACGTGAGCGGGTTCTGCTTCGCGGGCACGGGGGTGCGGCTCACGGCGGCGGAGATCGACATGCTGATGTGGGCCGCGGAGCAAAAGACCGTGAAGGGCAGGCGGGCCCGGGCGCTGGCGGTGGCCCTCAATCAAAAGCTCAAGCAGGTGGGAGCCAGGGCGAGCGTGGCCTACACGCTGCAGAAAGGGTATGGGCTGGTGGAGCGGTATGAATAAAGCGAGAAAGAAGTTTATCCTGTGGGCGATGGCGGCCATATTCGTGCTGCTGACGGTGCTGTTGGGGATCATAAACGGCGTCAGCTGCACCATGGCGGCGGAGGACGCGGATCAGATCACCCTGCGGCTGGCCAGGGAGCGGGGGGCGTTCGAGACCCGGCAGACGGAGGAGGAGGGCAGAGGGGCCCTGTTTATGCGGGGCGGACGCCCGGCGCAGATGGGGCCCATGGGGCCGGATTCTCCGGAGATGGCGTTTTCCCTGAGGTATTTCACCTTCGCCTTTGACGAAAGCGGCGAGGGCGAGAAGGTGGCCATGCAGATCATGGCGGTGAGCGAGGAGGACGCCCTGGCCTGGGCGAAGAGCCTTCTGGGCGAGCAGGAGACCGGATGGACGGGCTCCACCTACCGCTACCGGGTATACGGGGCGGAGGGAAAGACCTATGTGACGGTGATCGACCAGGGGCGGGAGCTGCTGGGGGCGTACCGGATATTGATGATCTCTTTGATCGGGCTGGCCCTGGGGATGGCGGTCAGCGGCGGGACGCTGTGGTACATCGGCAGGCGGCTGTTCGGCCCCCTGGAGGAGGCGGACAGGAAGCAGAAGAGGTTCATCGCCCAGGCGGAGAAGGAACTGAAGGTGCCCCTGACCGTGATGAGCGCCAACACGGAGATCATCGAGCGGGAGACGGGGGAGAGCGAGCAGACCAGAAGCCTCCACCGCCAGGTGCGAAGGATGAACGCCCTGTGCAAGAGCCTGGCCACCCTGGGCGTGTATGAGGAAAAGGGCGTGAGATACACGGAGTGCGACCTGCGCGAAATGCTGCTGGCGGCGGCGGACGTGGCCAGGAGCCAGTATCCGGACCGGGAGGCGATCCTGAGTGTGGAGAGCGAAGGCGCCGTCAAGGTGATGGGCGACGGGGACATGCTCAGCGACATGCTGGTGGAGATCGCCGACAACGCGGTGAAGTTTGGCCGGGTGCGGGCGAAGATCTGCCTCACCGAGCGGGCGGGCCGGGTGACGGTCATATCCGAAAACGACACGTCTCTTCCGGACGGTACCTACGACCAGGCCTTTGACAGGTTTACACGGCTGGACAACGCCAAGGATCTGCCCGGAGCGGGTCTGGGGCTCAGCCACGTGAAGGAGATCGTAAAGGCCCACAACGGCAGGGCGTCGGCCAGCGCGCAAAATGGCACGTTCACCCTGACGGTGAGCCTGTGAGGGGGTGAGGATATGAGCGCCATCGCGGTGATGAAGAGGTATGAGCTGAAATACCTGTTGACGGCGGAGCAGACGGAGTTTTTGAAGCAGGCCCTGGAGGGCCACATGAAGCTGGATGAGTACGGGCGCACCTCCATCGCCTCCCTCTACTACGATACCCCCAATTACCGGCTGATCCGAACGTCCACAGAGAAGCCGGAGTTTAAGGAAAAGATTCGGCTGAGGTCCTACGGGCTGGCCACGGACAAGTCGCCGGTGTACCTGGAGCTCAAGCGCAAGGCCTACGGCATCGTGTACAAGCGGCGGGTGGAAAGCACCATACCGCTGGTGGAAAAGTTCTTCGCGGGCAGCGGCGACATATGCGCCGGAGGGCAGATCAACCGGGAGATCACCTATTTCAGGGACTATTACGGAGACCTGGCTCCGGCGTGCCTGATCATATACGACCGGGAGGCCTACTTTGAGCCGGGGGGAGACCTGCGGCTGACCATAGATTTTAACCCCCGGTACCGGACGGAAAAGCTGGATCTGGTGAGCGGCATGGAGGGAACGCTCCTGCTCCCGGAGGGCTGGACGATACTGGAGATCAAGGTGCAGGAGGCCATGCCGTTGTGGCTCGCCCACATACTGGACAAAGGCCGGATCCGCAAGAGCAGCTTTTCCAAATATGGAGAGGCGTTCCGCCAGCAGCTGGCCGACACGAGAATAGCCGGATAAAAGACAGAAAGGAATGATGAGCATGTTTGATTCGTTATATTCTTCCTCGGTGACCCCCACTCAGTTTTTCGCCATGGCGCTGGCGTCCCTTTTGTCCGGCCTGGTGTTTTCCTGGATCGTGTCCTTCCGGATCCGGAGCAACCGGAGGTTCTTTGCGGTGACCTCCATCATCCCCTTCGTGGTGGGCACGGTGCTCACGTTTGTAAACGGCAACATCGGCGCGGGGGTGGCCTTTGGCGGTGCCTTCGCCCTGACGAGGTTCAGAAGCGCCCAGGGAAGCTCCGAGGAGATGGCGGCACTGCTCATCGCCATGGCGGGCGGCGTGGCCTTCGGCATGGGGTATGTGGCCTACGGCGTGATCGTACTGATCGGACTGGCGATGGTGTTTATGGGGCTGTCGGTGATGAAGCTGTTCGACCACGCGGGGCTGGCGGAGGAGAAGCTGCTCAAGATCACCATCCCCGAGTCGCTGGACTACCGGGAGGTGTTTGAGGACACCTTCGGTCATTATCTCTCCGGCGTGGAGAACGTGGGGGTCAAGACTACGGGCATGGGCTCCATGTTCAAGCTGTCCTTTAGGATCCGGATGAAGAACCCCGCCGAGGAAAAGGAAATGATCGACGAGCTGAGGACGAGGAACGGAAATCTGGAGATATCCGTGCTGCCGTATGTGGATCCGCAGAACAAGCTGTAATGGAGACGGATCGCTTTGGGCTGCGGCCACGCAGTGACGGGGGCGGCGCAAAGACACGGGGAAGGAGTGTGCCGGACAAATATCGTCCGGCGCATTGCTTTTTGGAGGCCAAAATGATATGATACGATCAGAGACAAACACGGGGAGGGGCGGGTATGGAGAAGGCGGTCAGGGTGGCGCTGGTCAGCGACCTGCATCACTGCCACATCGACTGGTACGGCCAGAGGGCGGAAAAACGGTTGGATGGCTTCGTGGAGCGCTTTCTCCGGCGGCACCGGGAGGAGCCGGTGGATCTCGTGCTTCTCCTGGGAGATTATTCCCTGGACTTTTGGGCCTGGGACGTGGGCGGCAGCTATGTGCACCGGCGGGAGAGCCGCACACAGGTGTTTTTTCGCACCGTGGCCAGCCGCCTGCCGGGGCCGGTATACGCCATCGCGGGGAACCACGAGCAGTATTCCCCGGAGGATTTTGAACGGTTCACCGGGCACAAAAGGCAGGGATATGCCAGGGTACAAGGGAATCTGTTTATACTCCTTGACACCTTCGCCGGGGATCTGGACCCGGAGGGGGACAGCGACGGCACCTATACCGGGGCGGACGCGGGATATATCCGCGGATTGATGGACGAGTACCCGGAGGACAGGGTGTTTTTGTGCGCCCACTTTTTTGACCCGGCCAGGGAGACGGAGGATTTCCGGGAGATCGTAAAGGACAAACGGGTGGCGTGCCTGTTTCAGGGGCACACGCACTTAAGCTCCGTGATCCCGCTGGGCGGGGAATGGGGAAACAAGTGTATCTGCCAGACGGGCAATTATTCCTACAGCTCCGATCCCAGGGGGCCGGAGGCGTCCTTTTGGGGATGGCGGGAGGCCGTCATATCGGAGGACGGCATGAGGACAGAGTATTATACGCCGGAGAACCGGGCAGTGCTGGACGGGAAGGAGTACGTTCACCCGGAG
Organism: uncultured Eubacteriales bacterium; assembly: GCA_902787475.1. Lineage (GTDB taxonomy): Bacteria > Bacillota > Clostridia > Christensenellales > Aristaeellaceae > RUG13279. Next base: position 1,280 of record CADAGW010000054.1, on the reverse strand, counting down.
GGCCGGCAGGACGGGCTCAAGATAGCCTTTGACGCGTGAGGAGGAACGGTTTTGGAGCATATCGCCATATTGGCCAAGGAATTTTCCCTTCGCCCGGAGCAGGTGAGGGCGGTGGTGGAGCTGCTGGACGGGGGGAATACCATACCCTTTATCGCCCGGTACCGGAAGGAGGCCACCGGGTCTCTGGACGACCAGGTATTAAGAGAGCTGGCGGAACGGCTTGAATATCTGCGGGGGCTGGACAAGCGGCGGGGCGAGATCGAAAAGGCCCTGACGGAAATGGGCGCCATGACGGAGGAGATCGGGAAACAGCTCTCGGAGGCAAAGACCCTGGCCGAGCTGGAGGACATATACAGGCCCTTCCGGCCCAAGCGGCGCACCCGGGCCACCATGGCCAGGGAGCGGGGGCTTGAGCCGCTGGCGGTGTGGCTGCAGACGCAGGGGCCGGGAGACCCGTATGCCGAGGCGGAAAAATATGTGGACGGAGAAAAGGACGTGCCGGACGCGGAGAGCGCCCTGGCCGGGGCCCGGGACATACTGGCCGAGGCCGTCAGCGACGACGCGGGGCTGAGAAAGACACTGCGGGAGACGCTGATGCGGGAAGGGGTCATCGAGACCAAGGGCATAAAGGACGAGGATAGCGTATACAGCAACTATTACGACTACCGGGAGAGCGTGGCCAGGATGGCCGCCCACCGGGTGCTGGCGGTGAACCGGGGGGAGCGGGAGGAATATCTGAAGGTGTCCCTCATTGCCCCGGAGGACAAGTGCGCGGCGGCGGTGAAGGCCGCGTACGTGCGGGGGAACACGCCCGCCGCGGAGCAGGTGGCCATGGCCTGCGGGGACGCCTGGGAAAGGCTTTTGTTTCCGTCCCTTGAAAGGGAGGTGCGGGGTGAGCTCACCGACCGGGCCAACGAGGGGGCCATACGGGTGTTTTCCCAGAACCTTCATCAGCTGCTCATGCAGCCGCCCATCAAGGGCAAGGTGACGCTGGGAGTGGATCCGGGGTTCCGCACCGGCTGCAAGCTGGCGGTGGTGGACGAAAACGGCAAGGTGCTGGACACCGGGGTGGGGCACTTTACCCTGCCTGGGCAGGAGGCCGCCAAGGCCGCCGCGGCCAGGCTGATCAAGGGATTCGTGAAACGGTATCATGTGACCGCCATCGCCATAGGCAACGGCACCGCGTCCCGTGAGAGCGAGCAGTTTATCGCATCGCTCCTTCCTGAGATGCCGGGGGTGGCCTATGTGATCGTCAGCGAGGCGGGGGCGTCGGTGTATTC
>CADAGW010000053.1 GCA_902787475.1 uncultured Eubacteriales bacterium | reverse complement strand
CAAAGGGATCATATCGCATCTCCATCCGAAACGCAAGCTCGACGTCCGGCTTTCCATCTGACCGCCTATGATATGCGATAATATGAGCACGTCTGGCCCGTGAGAGGCTTGCCAGCATATGGAGAGCATCGAGGGTTTCGCGCTGGTTCCGGTGTTTTCGCAAAGCGGCGGGCATGCGGATTGAGCGATCCGCATCCAGCAGGTCGTGAAGTATCAGACACAGGCTCCCATAAGGCATCGCCCTGCAGGAGCCTGTGTCTGCTATTGTGCCGCGGTCCGTAAGTCCCTGTGAGATCGGGGGCTTTCTTTTTTTGCTCTCCCCTGCCCCGGGCTTTGAATTTCTGGTTGTTAGATGCGGCGATGCATGCTATAATGATATCAGAAAAAACCGCAGCAGAATGGAGCGCAGGAGGAAATATGAAACAGTATCCCTTTCACCCGCCGGTGTATTACTGCCGCAGGGCCCGCATGCCGCTGACACTGGACGGACGCCTGGACAAGCCTTTTTGGGCGGACATTCCCTTTACGGAGCCGTTTGTGGACATCGAGGGGCCGGAAATCGGGAAAAGCCCCCGCTTTGTCACCCGGGCCAAGGCCGCATGGGACGACGAGGCGCTGTATCTGGCCGCGGAGCTGACGGGAAACGAGATATGGGCCCACGTTTCCGAAAGGGACGAGGTCATATTCCGGGACAACGATTTTGAGGTGTTCATCGACCCGGATTCGGACACGCAGAGATATATCGAGTTTGAAATGAACGCCATGAACACGGTGTGGGATCTGCTTTTGACCAAGGCCTATCGGGACGGGGGCAAGCCCATGGATTCCTTCGACATCAAGGGGCTTGAAACCGCCGTATATATCGACGGAAGGCTCAACGACCCCGGCGCGGACAACCGGAAATGGAGCGTGGAGATCAAGATGCCCATGCGGTCCCTGAAGGAGGCCTCGGACCGGATCCCCAAGCCCGGGGACTATTGGCGGCTGAACTTTTCCAGGGTGCAGTGGACCTGCCAGGTCGTGGACGGGGAGTACCGGAAGGTGCTGGGGGCCGACGGAAAGCCACTGCCGGAGGACAACTGGGTGTGGGCGCCCACCGGCGTGATCGACATACACCGGCCCCAGTATTGGGGGTTCCTGTTCTTTACGGAAAACGGCGAGGAATACCCCATACCGGAGGACGAGCGCAGGCGGTTCGACCTGTACAGGCTGTTCGAGGAGCAGAGGGTGTATTACCGGGAGCATGGGCGCTACTGCGCGGACGCGGAGGCGCTCTGCGCCGCCGCCGGGGTCGAAATGAGGCCCGTGATCGAGACCACAGCCCACTTTTTCGAGATGCGGGTCAAGCGGGCGGATGACAAGGGAGAGATCCGCCTGTTCGCCGACGGGAGAAGCGAGATGACCTGAAAGCGGACGCGCCTTGACCCTTGCCGCCGCATGACACAAAAAGGGATGGGGATGACGCCTTATGAAGACCGTAAAGACTGCATACGTGGAGCCCGCGGAATATATCCCGGAGGATATCCGCAGGCGGCACAAATTGGGGGAGTTTGCGGAAAGCGGGGAGGCGCGGTCCCGCTTTATGCGGGAGACCGATGACCGCATCGCCCGGGGCTGGGAATGCCGCCGGGGAGAAGAATACCGGGAGATCCCGGTGGAGCCGCCCATATTCGCGGGGCATCCCCGGGTGGCCCGGGATTACAGCCGGCAGATCTGCCTGTTTGCCTTGAGGGTGTTCCACAACCGGGAGGCGGAGTATTACGATCTGGCCAACCGGAAGATCATCGAGAACTGCCGGTTCTATATCGAAAACACCGACGTGCGGGACGACCGGGATTCCTTTTACTGGAATATCGGCGAATTGTGCCGCTGCATCATCCATTTCGGGCAAAACGGCGACCAGATGCCGGGACTGGTGAGCCCGGAGGCGGAAGCGGTGTTCCGGGAAATGGCCATGGGGTACTGCCATGACATGTCCAGGCTCAGCGACGCGGAGAGCGGGGGCAACGCCACCTGGCGGGTGTACGAATCGGAAAACCACCACGTGCAGAGGGACAGCGCCATATGGCAGCTGATGCACATCCTTCTGGACGACCCGGCCAACGAAAAGGCCGTGATGGCCGACGGGGGCACTTTGCGCGCGCACTATGACGCCTGGACGGCGTTTTTCAAGGCCTGGATCCGGCAGAGGGCGGGCAAGAGCATGTTTATCGAGGTGCAGAGCCGGGTATACGGCGTGCACACCATGAAGAACATCTATCCCCTGTACGATTTTTCGGAGGATGAAGAGCTTCGCGTGCTCGCCGGCGGCATCATCGACCTGTTTTGGGCCCTGTGGGCCCAGGAGCAGCTGATGGGCGTGTCCGGCGGGGGCATGTCCCGGGTCTACCCCGATTCCGCCCGGAATACCCACGGCGAGGCGGCGGACTGGGCGTATTACTACACCGGAATGGGACAAATGAACCCGCCGGACGGCATGGACTACATATGCCTGGACAGCCGGTACCGCATGCCGGAGGTGATCGCCCGCATGGCCGCCGCCCCGGACAAGCGGGGCGTGTATGAGATCGAAATGCGGCCGCTGGGGTACGCCCTGAAGGAGGACAAATTTCCCAACTACCGCCCCGATCCGGAGAACGGGCACATATACCGGTATACCTACTGCACGCCGGATTTTATCGTGGGCACCCAGATGTATCCCCAGACGCCCAGCGAGAATTGGTGCCTCATCAGCTCCCAGAACCGGTATCACGGCGTGATATTCGGCCCGGAGGGGGCGCAGATACTGCCCATCCCCGAGCCCAAGGGCATGCACAATCTCCACTCCACAGAGCCCACCGTCACCTTCAACGCCTTCTGGGCCATGCAGAGGCATGGAACGCTGATCACCCAGAAAAACCGCTTCTGCGACGACGCGGGCCGCATGCGGGTGTGGCTCAGCGACTCGGGCGGCATATCCAGGGTGCTGGAGAGGGACGGGTGGCTGTTCCTGCGCTGCGGCGGCGCGTACTGCGCGATTCGGGTGGCCCGGGGCGGCTGGGAGATCATACCCGCCGGGCCGGATCGCGCGGCCAAGTGCGAGACGCGGGGCGTGTGGCTGTACTGTGAGGATGAATTCACGCCCGTGATATTGGAAACCGCCAGGGCCTGCGAATACGACAGCTTCGAGGCCTTCCAGAGGGCCGTCATCGCTCTGCCCCTATGCATTGAGGGGGACGGGATGGAATACACCGGCCTTTACGGCGACAGATTCAGCATGCGTCTTGACGGGGACAACGGGAGCCTGCTCAACGGCGAGCCCTATGTAAAGCCCATTGCCTGGAGCGTGAAAAGCCCCTTCGTGCAGATCCCCTGGAAGGGCGACAGGGCGGATATCGCCTTTGACGGGGAGAGCATGGAGATCCGCTTTTGAGAGATTTGAGGTATAACGACCGCCCGGAGGGATTGGATCCGGGCGGGAAAGAATCCGGACTGCCCTATATCGTTGTGGATCCATGATCCGGCGGAAACGGATACACGGTATGGCGGTGTGACCATGAAAACGGGACAAGAGAGCGGTTCTCTTGTCCCATTTGCTTTCACGCGCATGGAGCGGCCCTGTAAGAAGCGGGGCTCACAGGGCCGGGGGTCAGCGTGGGTATTGGGCAAAATCATCTTTGGTGCCGTGGAAAGCGTTCATGTCTATGAAGCGTTCTTCGCCATCGTATCCGTTCAGGCGGGCGCGGTTTGAATACTGCCAGAATGTCCACTGGACCTGGTCGGAGGGCGATCTGTATACAGAGCGGATCCAGATGTCGTATTCCGGAAATTGGGCGGCGACGCAGTCAAAGTAAAACGGCTCGGTGGTGTATATGACAGGGCGCATGCCGTATTCCGCCTCTACGGCATGGAGCCAATCCCTGATCTCGGAGACGGCGGCATCGTTGTCTTTGATCGATTTGTATTGGCCGTAGGGCTCAATGTCGATGACCGGCGGGAGCATGTTGTCCAGGGCGGGGACGGTGCGGATAAAGTGTTCCGACTGGGTGAGGCCGGAGGATTCAAAGCTGAAAAAATGATAGGCTCCGGGGCGAAGAGAGGTGGCCTGCACGTGTTCCCAATTGGACGCGAAGGCGCTGTCCTGATGGGATGAGCCCTCGGTCGCCTTGATGTAGGCGAACTGGATGCCCTGAGCCTCCAGCTGATCCCAGTCGATGTTTCCCTGATAGTGGGATACGTCCACGCCCCGCACCGGATAGGCGGAAGCGGAGGGCCGGTTCAGCTGGATCACACCGGTATAGATCAGCACGGCGGCCATGGCCAGTATGGCGATCGGGATCAAACCATACATCCATTTTTTCATAGGTTCCTCCTCAGAAGCCCTGTCAGGGGATATGCGCTATTGGCATGGGGATGCTTCGTTGGCCAGTTCCACGATGGCGTCGTGGATGGCCAGCACGTTTTGGGGCGGCGTGTCCTTGGGGATCTCACAGCCGGGGGCGATGATGCAACGGTTGCGGGGGGCGATGGCGGCGCAGCGCCGGACCTCGCTGCGGATGAGGGCCGGGTCTCCCTGATAGACCACCCGGACAGGGTCAAAGCAGCCGCAGATGCTGACGGTTTGGGGGAATATGCCCGCGGCCCGCTCCATGTCCACCATATAGTCCAGGTCGATGATGTCCGCTCCGGTGAGGGATACCTGATCCAGCACCGGATTGAGGTTTCCGCAGATGTGGAGCTTCACCCTGGCTCCGGCGGCGTGGATATGGTCGATCAGCATCCTTTGATAGGGGAAGGCGAAGTCCCGGTAGAGTCCGGGCCCGATGAGGGAGGAGACCGCGTCGCCCACGCCGATCATATCCGCGCCGGCTTCGATCTGCGCAAGGGCAAACCGCTGTGCCTGGTCAAGGCAGATGTCCATGAGGCGGCGGGAGGCCTCCGGCTCGTCCAGCAGGAGCATCATGAACTCCTGGACGCCCATCAGGTCGCAGCTTTCCGCCATGGGGCCCTCTACCCAGCCGATCACCGGCGCGTCACGGCCCACCTCCCCCTTGAGGAGGCGCACCGCCTCCACCCGGTCGGTCATGCGCCGGCCGGAGGAGGGATCTATGGCCCTGAGCGTGTCGATGTCCGACACGTCTGTCACCCGCTTTTCCCGGCAGTAGGGCACCCGGTCTTCCTCGATGATCACCTTCGCGCCAAAGCCCTCCGCCTCCCGCATGGGGTCGGATATGGCGCAGACCATGTCGATGCCGTACTTTTCATAGCACAACAGAGCGCCCCGGGCCAGGGCGCGGTGATCGCTGCAGAACTGGCCGTAGGACACGCCCGCTTCCCGGGCGGCGAACATCATGGTCAGTCCCATGTTGGGCAGGCGGTCCGTGGGCCTGCCCGATAACCGGTTCATTACTCTCTCGTATGCGTTCATTGCCTGCCGCCGCCCCGTTTTGTGATGGTCACGCCGCCGCAAAGGATTATTTGAGCACGTCGTAGAGGGCGCCAAGCAGCGCGCCGGTGTCATCGCATTTGTGCTCCCAGTAGAACACGCCGCCGTAGTCGTGATCCAGCACGTACTGGGCCTTGAGGCGCATGGACTGGGGATCGTCATAGGAGATAAACGTGCTGCCGTTAAAGAGCCAGGGGGCCTTGGCCTCGTCGTCCCAGTAGCGCACGTATCCGTTTTTGTCGATATAGTCTCTGGCCAGCACGGAATAATCGGGGCCGTAGCCTATGGGCTTCCGGCAGATCTGAAGAAGGCCGTGGTTCCTGTCCTCGATGCCCTCGGCTTTTCTGGAGTACATGGCCGCGCCCAGCAGCAGCTTTTCCTTGGGCACGCCATAGGCGTGGAACAGGCGCAGGGCCTGGTCGCAGCTGTTCCGGAAATAATCGCCGGTGGAGGAATACAGGGCGGTGTGGTGCCCGGCCAGGGCGTGGAAGCCGCACTTGAGATCGTAGGTCATCAGGTTGATGTAGTCGAGATATTCCGATAGCTTGTCAAGCTCGGTGCACTCGGCGTAATACAGGTCGGCTCCGGCGGCGATGGTCAAAAGATGATGCTCCCCCGTGCCGTCCAGATGCTCCCGGAGGGTCTTGATCAGCTGGGTGAAGCGGTACTTGTCCTCTGGGCAGGTGTCCTGGCCGTTGGAGGGCACGCAGGGGTATTCCCAGTCCAGGTCGATGCCGTCGTAGGGGGTGGTGGTCACGATGCGGACGGCCTCCTCCCCCATCCTGCGCATGTAGTCCGGGTTGGCGCAGACGGAGGTGAAGGAGTTGGACTGGGTCTGGACCAGGGACAGTACGAATTTCAATTCCGGATTCCAGCTTTTGTATTTAAAGGCCACGTTGACGTGGGTCAGCATGCCCGCGTCCTGACGGGTGAGATGGCCGCTGCCCAGATACGCGATCAGCTTTTTCTTCATGGTGAAACCGCCTTTCCTTCTTTTCGCCTCCCCAATATAGCATATGCGGGCGGCTTTGTCAAACGGAGAAGGAAAAAGCGGTTTACGGCTGTGGGCATGATCTTTCTGAAATCTCTCTCATTTCTCCTGTCCGGCGTTTTCCATACCGGGCAGATGATGGAGGATGCCGAGGATATAGGCCTCGCAGTCCCGGGCATAGAGGGCCTGAAGGGGGCTCTTCGCCTCGTATTCCCCGGCGCAGTCCGGGCGGTTCACCTCCAGAAAGCCGTGCTTGGCCTGAGGATATTCCCTGAGGGTCGCCTCCGCGCCAAGGGAGGAAAGCCTTTCGTAATAGGCCACGCCGTGGGAGCGGATGTCGTCGTCTCCGCAGACGATGATGTCCGCCGCCGCCAGGCCGGAGGCCCTCTCCTTATCCAGGCGCAGGGGTGACATGACGGGATCCTCCAGGGCCATTTGGGGGAAGAAGCGGGCCAGGAACTGGTCACAGGGGATGCCCTCGATCCCGTAATCTTCCAGGGGATTATGCACCAATCCGCTCCAATCCACGAAGGGGTATAGTAATATCTGCCTTGACAGGGGGATGCCCCGATCCCGGCAGAGTATGGCGGCGCTGGCCGATATGTGAGCCCCGGCGCTGTGCCCGCACAGAACCAGCCCGCGGGGAGACACCCCATAGCGGGAGGCATGGCGTGAGACGTAGTCCAGCACCGCGCACACCTCCTCCACCTGGCAGGGAAAGGGGCGCTGATCCACTTTGGTATAGTTGATGTTGAACACCACCGCGGGCGTCTCGCGGGCGAAAAGAGCGCACAGGGAATCGATCTGCACCGCGTCGCCGCCGATCCAGGCCCCGCCGTGGAGGACGAACATGGCGGGAAGGGCTTCATGCTCCCCATGAGGCCGGTGCACGATGCACTCAACGCCCGCTATGGTCTGTCTGCGGCCTATGGAGGGTTGGTTCGCGCACGCCTCCCGGAACCGCCCAAGGCTCTCAAGAACTCCCGCCGCCGCGTCCATGCCCATATCTCTCCTTTTTACAAAATCCACGAAAGGGCGCCGGGTCTGTCCCCCGCGCCCTTGTATCGTCTCCTGGGAAGGGATGGATCAGAATCCCATCTCCTCCGCGATGCGGAAGCTCTCCGCTTCCTTCTCCTTTTCGTTCTCCAGCAGCTGGCCGGAGCCCATGGTCCTCTCGTATTCCGCCATCTGCTCTATGAGCTTTTCGGCCTCCTCCTCGGTGTCGGCGAATATGACCTTGGCATGGTTGTCGATGAAATACGCGTCGCATTTGGCCAGGAGGCTGTTGATCTCATCGCTTGAGCCGGGCTTAAAGTTGGTTTTTGCGTCCCAGGGGGCGTCGGTGGCGGCGATGCCCTCATTGACCCACTCCAGGTACAATTCGCCGGGATAGCGGGCCGTGCTTCCATAGAACGCGATGTAGTTCTGAACGCTCTGGTTGTTGATGTCCTTCTCCATGATGTAGTCCGCGGAGGTGGTGAAGTCGGAGGGATAGCCGTCGGCGCACACCTTGCTGGCCATGCCCAGCTTGGAGGCGGGGAAGTACTTGTAGTTGCCGTTTGACACGTCCCAGTAGTCCGCCATGCTGCCGCTTTGATAGCTCGTGAGCGCCTCTCCGATGAACACAGGCTTGCCGGTGTCGTCGTAGTCCCAGTGGACGCCCTTCAATCCGCAGGCGCTGCTGCGGGTGAATTCGTCGCTCCTGAAGTAGTCCAGCACCGCCACTGCCCGCTCGGGGTATTCACAGGCGCTGCTGATGAAGTCGGCGGCGAATATGCCGTAGCCGCTGGGGTCGCTCTGAGTCAGAAGGCCGAAGAAATAGGGCATGCCCTTGATGAGGTAGAAGTTGCAGTCGTCGCCGAATATCTCCTTGACGGAATCGTCCATGATGACGCTGTTGAACCAGCAGTCGTTGGCCACCACGATCTTGCCCGTCTTGACCTTGGCGTCGTACTGGCTCTGGGTGAGGGTAAAGATCTCCGGGTCCAGTATGCCCATGCGCCAGGCCTTGTTGTAGAAGCGGAGGGCGTCGTAGTAGTGGCTGTTGGGATCGCCGTAGATGTCCACGTCCTCCACCAGGCCCGTGGTCTGGGAGACGTACATGTTCAGCTTGGCCGCCGCGCCCATGCAGTAGGGCAAAAGCGCCGCCCAGCCCGTGCCCCAGTCCACCCAGCCGGAGAGGGCGTACACGTCGTCCGCGCCCATCTTCTCCCGGGCGTACTGCTGCATCTGGGCGAACACGTCCAGGAGCATGTCCTCGTTAAAGCCGTTCTCGTCGGTGATCGCCGGCGCGCCGATGGCCTGGTAGATGTCCCAGCGGGGGAAGTAGTTAAAGCTGATCTGCTCGGCGGGGATGTTCACGTCCCCCAGCCAGGATGTATTGGAGGGCACGAAGTAGATATGCTCTCCCTCGCCGTATACGGATTTGGCCATGGTCAGGGCGTAGTCGCCGTGCACCTGACGGATGTTGGCGCCGTATGCGTCCAGATAGGGGGCCATGTCCAGCACCGAGCCGGAGTCGATCAGGTCGTTGATGACGGTAGCGTTCTCCAGGCTGAATATGTCCGGCAGATCGCCGCCGGCGGAGAGCACGGCAAACTTGTCCGGGTCGTAGCCCACGAAATCCAGCCGCACGCCGGTGGCCTGAGCGATCAGCTCGATCTGCAGGTTGTCGGTGACGCTGGCGGGCATATCCTGCACGCCGCAGCCTATGGTCAGGGTGATGGGGTCCTTGCTCAGACCGTAGTTGTCCCAGTCCGAAACGTAGCCGTGGAGCACCTGGTCGCCTGCCAGGGCCGTGCCCGCGCATGCCGCCAGCAGACACACGGCCAGCAGTAGAGAGAGTCCCTGTTTCATGGTAAATCCTCCCTTGTTTGTATGATGTAAGGCGCACCGGCGCCAAACTCACGCCCTGATCAGCCCTTCACCGCGCCCAGCAGGATCCCGTTGGCGAAATACTTCTGGAGGAAGGGGTACACCAGCATGATGGGCAGCATGCTCATGATGGTGGTCGCGTTGCGCACGGAATCGGCGGTGGCGCTGTTTGCCGCGGACTCGGCCAGGGAGCCCACGTTGGCCCCGGAATGCATGGCCTGCTGCATGGACTTGGCCACAGCCTCCGCGTTGTGGATGTAGTTGTACAGTGTCATCTGCACGGTCTGAAGGCGGGAGGACTGCACCAGCAGGTAATTGTCCTGATAGGAATTCCACTGTCCCACTGCCTGATAGAGGGCCACCGTGGCCAGTATGGGCTTGGACAGGGGGATCACGATGAGGAAAAACAGGGTAAAAAACTCCGCGCCGTCGATGCGCGCCGCCTCCAGGAGGGAGTCGGGCAGGTTTTCAACGTAGGTCTTTATGAGGATACAGTAGTACACGCCCAGGAGGTTTGGCACCACGTACACCCAGAAATTGTTGTACAGGCCGTACAGCTTCATCACCAGATACCAGGGGATGATGCCGCCGCTTATGTACATGGTGATGATGGCGAAGCGGTATATGAATTTCCGGTGGGGCAGGTCGTCCTGGGCCACCAGGAAGGCGAACATGGCGGAAAACAGGGTGCACAGCGCGGTGGAGAGGACAGTGCGCAAAAGGGAGATCAACACGCTGTGCAAAAAGGTGCCGTTTGTGAGGATCTGGCCGTAGATGCGGAAGGTGGGACTTTTGGGGAACAGCGCCACGCCCCGGGCCGCCTCCTCCCGGGTGACGATGGAATTGATGAACACGTTCCAGAAGGGATAAAAGCACAAAAGCAGAAACAGGCCGATCCCCACCGCAGAGATGGCGTGGAGTATCTTTTCGTCCCTTGTGCGGCGAATGCGGTTCTTGTTCACAGGCGTCACCTCACACGATGGCGTTTCCGCGGACGCGGCGGGACACCGCGTTGGCCGAAAACAGAAGCGCCAAGGCCACAAACGTTCTGACGATGCCCGCGGCGATGGAGAAGCTGTAATCCCCCTGCTCGATGCCCAGGCGGTAGGTCCACAGATCCAGCACCAGCAGCTTGTCCGCCACCATGGGATTGTAGAACACGAAGTAATGGTCGAAGCCACTGGAGAGTATGTTGGAGATGCTCAAAAGGAACAGCACCAGGAAGGTCTCCATCAGTCCCGGCACCGTGATGTGCCAGATCTGCCTGAGCCGGTTGGCCCCGTCGATCCTGGCCGCCTCGTACAGGGCTTCGTCTATGCCCGCGATGGCGGCGCAGTATATGATGGAATTCCAGCCCAGCGTCTTCCATTCGCCCAGTACGGTATGGAACAGGTAGGCCGTGTCGGATCGGCTCAAATAGCCCATCATCTGCTTTTTGCCGGTGAAGGCGTAGGTGATCTGGGCCCATATGCCGCTGTTGGAGAAGATCGTGAAGGACACGCCGTATATGATGATCCAGCTGATGAAATTGGGAAAGGTGGTCACCGTCTGGGCCACCCTAAGAAAGGTTTTGGAGCGGAGCTCCGAAAAGAGTATGGCCAGCACCATGGGAAGGGGCGAGCACAACAGGCTCAGGGCCGAAAGGACCAGCGTGTTTTTGAGCACGTGGAGAAGCTCGCTTCTCTCCCGCCACAGCCGGATAAAGTTGTCAAAGCCCACAAATTTCTGCCGGGCGAAATCGAGGCCGAAGGCGGGCTTGTATTTAAACAGGGACAGGGCCCATCCCGCGATGGGCACGTAGTTGAAGGCTACGATGTAGGCCATAAAGGCGCAGGCGACCAGGAGCAGTCGTTTCTGCTCCCTGCGCAGGGGTACCTTCCCTTTTCCGGCGTCCTTTTTGGCCATCACAGGATCCCTTCTTCGTTCAAGCCGGTAAAATGAATGTGAACATATGCTTCTTTTTGCGAAAATTTTAACCCAAACCGGAATCCGCGTCAAGGCGAACCATTGCCCATTCATTCCAAAAAATTGCTCTCATCCGGACATGGGCTCCTGCCCGGGGAGAATCCCGCCCGCAAGGCTTGACATCCCCCTTCCCTGCCCATATAATAGGGGCATCAGAGGATCGTGGAGGGCTTTATGCGTATCGAAATCGGTCAGCAAACGGGCCGTTCCTACTGCCTGGACCTTCGTGACGGCTCGGTCAACTACATCCGCCCCATCATGCGCAGCGTGGATGTGATGCCCATTCCGGATTACAATTACGGCTATTATTTCGCGGGGCCCGGCCATTTCACCCACCGGGATATAGACTGCGGGCTGTATCAGGTATTTATTACCCACAATGGCCGTGGGCGGTTTATCGTGGAGGGAAAGGAGCACTTCATGGGGCCCAACACGGTGGCCTTTCTCAACCTGAGCCTGCCCCACCGATATGAGACCGTGGGGGAAAACTGGGAATATGAATGGGTCAATTTCAGCGGCTCCGCGTGCGAGTATTATTACCAAAAAATCAACCCCGATGGGTTCGCTGTCTACGACATGATCGGAAGCGAACCCATCAGGGATATGATGAACGATATCAGGCACCTGATCACCATGGGAGTGAGCGAGGAGCTGTATGCCAGGACGGGCACAAGGATATTGACGCTGTTGGACGCGCTGGTGAGCCTCACGTCCCGGTATATGCAGCAGAAGCAGCCGGAGCATTATCAGGACAACATCCGCAAGGCCATACAGTATATGAACGAGCATTATATGGACAACGTGAGCCTTGACACACTGTCCGAGGCCGCGTTTTTATCCAAATATTATTTCACCCGTTCCTTTTCCCGCTATACCGGCATGACGCCCTACAAATATCTCACCGCCATACGCCTCACCTATGCCCGGCAGCTGCTCCTATACTCCACGGACTCCATAGAGGAAGTCAGCTGGAAAACGGGATTTAAAACCAGCAAGAACCTGATCCGGGCCTTCCGGCAGGCCATGGGCACCACCCCCCAGCGCTACCGGATGCATCCCCAGCACCTGTGAGGGCTGGGGTCGTTTTGGATATTCAGGTTCCGGGGTGGTTCAGGCGCTCGCCTACGGCGCCGCCGGGGTGGTTCAGGGCGAAGGATTCGTTCCTAAAGCCGGTCTCTTCGATGAGGGCGGCCTGCAGGGCGTCGAATATCACGTTGGTCACGGTGAAGGAGGAGGTGCCCTGGCTGTTGTAGCGGTCGGTCTCCCGGGTCACCTTCATGGGCAGGACGATGTGGGAGAGCCGGGCCAGGGGGGAGTCGAGGGCTTCGGTGAGGGATATGACCACGGCTCCCTTTTCCCGGCAGATGCGGGCGATGGGCAAAAGCTCCGCCGTCTTGCCGCCCCGGGACACCAGCATCACCGCGTCCCCCGCCTGCACGAAGCCGCTGGCCCCGTGCACCGCCTCGGCGGGAGAGATGAACCGGGCGGGCCGGTCTATACAGCACATCAGGTGGGCGAAATGCCGGCAGGCGATGCCGGAATGCCCGCATCCGCTGGCGGCGATGCGGGGCGCGTTTTTCAGGGCCTCCACCGCCCGGGCAAAGGCATCCATGTCCATGATCTCCCGGGCGCAGAGCACCTCCCGGGCCTCGGTCTCAAAGGCGTCCAGCGCCCGGCGGTACGCTTCACTGTTCATTGTCATCGCCCCCGATGAATATTGTCAGGTACGGTCCTTGAGCTGCAGATCGAACTCGGGCCGGTATTTTTTGGTCTCCTCCATGTATTTGGGCAGGGTGTTTATGACCTGTCCGCCGTTGTATTTCCTGTCCTCCACGTCCTCGGTGGTGCCCATGACGGTGACGTTCAGCTGGCGGCGGCGGGCCCGCACGCAGTCCCAGTCCACGAAATAGATGTGGGCGAACTCGCCCCCGTCCAGCACGCCGTCCTTGATGGTCAGCGTCTCGCTGCGGCCAAAAAACACGGAGCGGAGATGGCCGTCGGTGTTGAGGCTGGTGTAGTCGCCGGGCTCGTTGACATAGCGGCCGTAATCGGTGTGCACCGGGCCGGGGTGGCGGTACTGGTGCTCCTCGTCGAAGCTGGGCACCAGCTTTTTCATGATGTCGAGGAGGTCGTGCTGGAGGTACTCTATGCCCCACTTGTCGATGTCGTGGGAGGTCTCCTGCACCATCACCGAGCAGGTGGTGTGGTGGGAGGCTACGCAAACCGTGCCGTTTTTGACGCCGGACATGGCCACGATGTGGGCCACCTCTTTGGTCACGTCGTGGAAGGTGGGGATCCAACCCCGGGACTGAAGCTCCAATTCCTTCTGATACACCTTGTAATCCATGTGTATATCTCCTTTTTGTATTATATGCGGTGGGTCTCAAAGCCCATCATGCGGCCGAAGGCCAGGATCTCGGAAATGTCCGCGCCGTACACCAGGGCGGAATGGTGGGTGCCGCCCACCTCGGAGAAGGCCTTGAGGAACTCGGGCAGGGGCCGGGCGGGCTTCATCCAGCCCTGGTTGGTGTAGCGGTAGGCCCCGTATTCAAGGCCCGCGTCCAGAAGCTCCACTTCGCTGGCCGCCAGAGAGAAGCCATCCCGGGAGGGAGCTACGTTCACGAACACGGCCTGGCCCGGACGGAAGCAGACGAAGGGGGCGGCGGTGTCGCCGCAGGAATTGTAGTTGAAGGGCACGGTGCTCATCACCGGCTTCCATTTGGACAGGGTGTAGTTGCTCTCCCCCATGTGGCTTAAGAGGATCAGGTTTTCCTTCCAGTCGGGGCAGAACATCTCGGTGAAGGTGGTGTCGGGATATACGGACCTGAGCGCTCCCACCAGACCCGCAGTCAGCACGTCCCCCTCCCCCGCGTAGCCCATGCCCCGGGCCGTGGCCTTGCAGCACTCGGCGAAGGGCATCTTGGGCAGGCCGCATATGTCCAGGGTAAGGAAGTTGACGGTGAGGGCGGTAAGGCGGTTGGCCTGGGCCCATTTGCGCACCGCCAGGCCGGAGCGGACGGCCTCACGGTATGCCGCCTGGTCGGTGACCTCCATGGTGAAAGCGGAGGCGTCGAAGGCCATGTCCTCCTCTATCTCCCTGTCCGTCACCTGGGAAAGGTATGTGTCCACCTCGGATCTGCCCATGTAGAACACCTGGGCGCCGATCTTGTCTTTATATTCCTCGTCTGTGACCAGAAAGTCGCCCATGCCGGTAAAGGATCCGCCCACGGAGCCCACCCGGGCACGGCGGTAGGCCCTGGCGGCGGCGGCGGCCCGGCACAGCCCGGCCACCTGGGAGATGACCTCGCTGTGGAGAGCGTGGCCCGCGCAGAGATAATACTCCACGCCCCTGCGGCGCAACAGGTTGCACATGTCCTGCACGCCGTGGATGCCGTGGTTGGGCATGATGCCGTCGTAATACCCCGCCTTTTCCCGGAGGCTGTAGTCCGGTGTGGTGTCCAGCACGATCACCGGCACCCCGGCCTTCTGGAGGGCGTCTATGGACTCAAGAGACGGGGAGTAGGCCAGGTGCTGGGTGATGACGGCGGCCACGTCCTGTTCAATGAATGTCTCCGCCGCCCGGTCAAATTCCTCCTTCAGGCGGCACACGGGAGCCTGCACGACCTCAAGGCCCTGGGATGTGAGCATGCCGACCAGGGTATGCATGTAGTCCTCCATGGGCCTCCGGGTCTCGGGGTGGGAATCGTCGTAGAGCTTGATGTACAGGGGCAGATACCCGATCCTGATATTGGCCATACCGCTACCTCCTTACGCGCCGTAGATGCTCTTTCTGGCGCCGTCGATGAGCCTGCGCGCGTTGCCGTAGAATATATTTTCCACGTCCTCCCGGGTCATGCCCAGCTTATTGACCGCGCGCTTGACGGACAGGATTTCTTCATACATAAAGAAGGTGATGTTTTCGGCTTCCGGCCCCGTGACCTCCCGCATGTGCTTGTCGCCGCTCACGTCGCCGTACAGTCCCGGAGGCACCAGGTTCACGTAGTTATTCCCCTCCTCGATGCGGTGGGTGCGCATGCGGAGTATGGGCATGTCGCTTCCGAACATGGCCCGGCGGGAGCCCACATTGGCAAGAAGGGCCTCTATGGCGTAGTCGCAGCAGTTGGCGCTGAAGTCGAACATCAGATCCCTGCAGGGGGCGAGCACCTCGAAAGCGTCGCCCACGTCCTCGTGGGTATAGGCCCGGCCCACGTGGGCGATGATGAGGCGGATGCGGGGAAATTCCGCCTTGATCTCCAATATCTGCGCCAGGTTCACCGGGTCTTTGAGCCGCCCGTCCCGGGGGATGTGCAGCATGACGATGGCGCCCATCTCGTCCATCTTTTTGAGCTGATGCTTGGGGAAGAAGTCGAATATGCGGATTTCCTTTTCCGGGATGTATTCAGGGGACAGGGACAGGTAGCTTTTAAGGCCCAGGAAGCCGCCGGAGCGGATCCTGTCCTCCAGCTCCTCCCCGCTCTGCTCCGGGGCGGAGTAGTAGAGGGAGGGATAGCCCGTGCGCCTGGCGCAGTCGGAGACGTATTGGTTCAGCACGTCCATGGTGTCCCGCTTGGTGCTGGTGAACATGAGGGGCGTCACCTCTTTGCCGGGGAAGAGGAGGCGGTAGGTCTCCTGAAGGTCCTCCACGCTGTCGTCCTCCGCCACCAGGGAGGGCCAGGTGACCTGGCGGAGCACCTCTTCCTTTGCGGGCTGGCCCGCCGGCTGTGACAGGCTTTTGAGCCATATGTGGGTATGGATGTCGATCATCTTATCCGGCAGAAAATCCCTGAGCTCCTGCTCGTAGATCTGCTTGTCCAGAGGCTTCACTTCAAATAGCGCCATATCCATCACTCCTTTTTGCCCTCTGCGTTTCCCATCGAAACGACTGGATCACAGGGGACGGATTGCTTCGTCGCTTCGGACCCTCTCAATTCGGCACAATTCCTGCTACACGCGGGTACCGACCTTCGCCCTCGCAATGAAAAAACGCTTTCCTGTCTTGGCAAGGCGGTCTTTTGACCGGCGAAGCCATCCGTATCCCGATCAATCGTTCAGTAGAACAGCATCATATACCCCGCCCAGCGCCCTTGCGCCGCGCAGATAGGAATCAAACACCTCCATATAGGCCTCCGACTGTTCCGGCTCCACCACCCGGCTGCCCTGGGTCATGCGCCCTGCCGCCCGCGGAGTATCTTCATACAGCCCCGCCCCCACGCCGGCCATCATGGCCGCGCCGGCGCAGGCCGCGTCCGGTACGCCGGGCACATATACGGGCCGTCCGGCCAGCCCGGCGATGATGCGGGTCCAGACCGGGCTCTTGGCGGCCCCGCCGGACAGGAACAGGCGGCCCATGGGGCGGCGCCTCTCCATCACCCGCATGGCCCACACCGCCTGGCAGGCCACGCCCTCCATCACCGCCCTGGCCATGTGGCCCCGGTGGTGGGAGAGATCCAGCCCCAGGAAGGTGCCCTTCAGTCTGCCGTCCGGCTCCGGCTGGCCGGAGCCGCCAAAGTAGGGATAAAACCGTATGCCGCCGGAGCCGGGCTCCCCATGCTCCGCCAGAGAATTGAGCTCGTCGTAGTCAAGGGGCGAGTCCTCCCGCCCCGATACGCGGCTTCTGAACCAGTCCAGGCACACGCCGCCGGTGGATATGGAGAGCATGGAGCCCCATTTGCCGGAGGTGGCGGACAGGGACTGAGCAAAGCCCGATTCAAAATCCGGCTCGTCTCCCAGGGCCGTGACCACCCAGGCCGTGCCCGTGCCGATCACCGCGTCTCCCGCCTGGCAGATGCCTGCGCCCAGGGCCACGGCGTATTGGTCGTGGGCCCCGGAGGAGACCGTCACGTCCTCGGGAAGCCCCAGCGCCAGGGCGGCGTCGTGGGTCAGGCGGCCTACCGGCTGGCAGGATGGCACGAGGGGAGCAAGCTGATCCTCCCTCACCCCCGCGAAGTCCAGTATGGCCGGGTCGTAGCGGCCGGCGCGGATGTCTGTGAGCTGGTTGATCCCCGCGTTGGACAGATCCACCGCCGGGCGGCCCGTGAGGCGGACAAATATATAATCCGGCACGGTGAGAAAATAGGACGCGGAGCGGAACAGATCGCTTTGATGGTCCCGCATGTGGCGAAGCTCCATGGCCGGAAGGCCCCGACCCAGCCGCCATCCTGTGACCCGGTAGAGATGATCCGGGCCAAAGAGGGCCGCAAAGGCCGCCCTTTCCGCCTCGCAGCGCACGTCGCTCCATACGATGGCGTTGGCCAGGGGGCGAAAATCCCTGTCCACCGGCACCAGGGTGCCGCCCTGGGTGGAGAGGGAGATGCCCCGGACCCTGCGGGCTTTTTCCGGATCCGCGCAGACCTGTTTTACGGTATGGACCAGGGCGCTCCACCAGTCCTCGGCCCTCTGCTCACACAGCCCGATGCCCGGGGTGATGAGGGGGTATGCCTCCGACGCGGAGGCGAGGGCATGGCCGTCCGCGTCCATCAAAAGCGCCTTCGTGGTGGTGGTGCCCACGTCTATGCCAACAAGCAGCTCTTTCATGCCGTTTTTCCCCCTGTGAGAAGGCTCATGCCTCATTCCGAGGCTATTTTATCACAATCATTTCCTTCCGTCAACGTTTTTCTTTCTCTTTTGCTGTTTTGTTTTTCTATTTTTTCGCAAACTACTTTCTTTTTCGTAAGATATGTGATATAATGGAAGGGTAAGAGAATCGGGACGAGGGGAGATATATACAGTTGGCTGAGAATCATACAGGCACACAGAGGGAAGCGCCCAAGGGCGAGAGCCGGCGGGAGCGGATACTGTGGATGCTGGAGCAGGACGGGCAGGTGCGGGTGAACCAGCTGGCGGAGAGGCTGGGCACCACCGCCGTCACCATACGGTCCGATCTTTCGGCCATGGAAAAGGCGGGACTGGTGGAGCGGATCCCCGGCGGGGCCCTGCCCACGGGGGTGAACCTGTTCAGCCAGATGTTCCAGCGGGGCAAGGCGGTGAACGCCGGGGCCAAGCGGGCCATCGCCCTGGACGTGGCCCGGCAGGTGGAGGACGGGGACACCCTGTTTATCAACGGGGGTACCACCACCTATTACGCCGCGCAGGTGCTGAAAAAGGCCAAAAGGCGGCTGATCGTCATCACCAATTCCATATCCATCGCCCTGGAGCTGGGCACCGCGCCCACCTTCACCGTGATCCTGACCGGCGGGCAGGTGAATTCCTACTATTCCTTCACCTGCGGGTCGGAGGCGCTGGATCAGCTGCGGCGCTACCAGGTGAAAAAGGCCATATTGTCCATAGACGGCATCGCCGAGAGCGGCATCATGACCGTGCACCCGGACGAGAGCACCATCGCCAAGATGATGATCGAGCGGTCCCGCCGGCGGATCATCATCGCGGATTCCAGCAAGGTGGGCGTGGAGGGGCTGTGTACCATATGCTCATTGGATCAGGTGGATATGCTCATCACCGATTCGGGGGCCAGCAGGGAAGCCATACAGACCATCAAACGGGCCGGCGTGGAGGTGCGGCTCGTGGAAAAGGAGAGTGCGGAGGAATGAAGCGGAGGATCCGGACCCCTTACTTTGAGATCGGCGTGAAGAACTATGTCTACGGGGACGACGTACTGGATATGGCCCTGCACGCCGACGCCTGCGCGGAGAAATACGACGTGGATGTGGCCATGATCGTGCCCTATACGGAGATCCGCCGGGTGTGCGAGAACACTGCGCATTTATACGTGTTCGCCCCCTACATGGACACCCTGCGGCCCGGCCGGGGCATGGCGGACGTGCTGCCCGAGGCGATCAAGGCGGCGGGGGCCTGCGGCGTGGTGGTGAACCACTGCGAAAGGCCCATGTCCCTGCCCCAGATCAAGGCCACCATCGACAGGGCAAGGGAGCTTGACCTCATGGTGTTCGGGTGTGCGGACTCCATCGCGGAGACCAGGGCGCTGGCCCAGCTTCACCCGGACATCATCAACCCGGAGCCCAGCGAGCTGATCGGCGGCGGCAGCGGCGTGAGCAGTCCGGAATATGTACAGACCAACATCCGGGCGGTGAAGGACATATACGAGGACATCATCGTGGAGCAGGCCGCGGGGGTCTCCTCCCCCAAGGAGGTATACGACTTTATATACGCCGGGTGCGAGGCCACCGGCGCGGCCAGCGGCATATTCAAGGCCGCCGATCCCAAAAAAATGGCCGAGGACATGATCGCCGCCGTCCGCCGGGCCATAGACGACCGGAAAGCAAACGGGCTTGAATAAGGAGGGTCAGATATGGTATACACGAAGAAGATAAAGGTCATGTCCAACCACAAGATGCCCACCTTTCACAACGTGACGGAGGAGGCGAAAAAGGCCCTGAAGGAGTCCGGCATACGAAACGGCACCGTCACCGTATACTCCCACCACACCACCTGTTGCGTGATCACCCAGGAGGCCGCCTTTGATATGTCCATGACGGGGCTTGAGACCCTGCAGCAGGACTTTGTGGAGATGTTCGAGCAGATCCTGCCCACCCAGAGGAAGGAGGGCATGTATCTGCATCCCGGCCCCAAGGCCCTGGCCTTCGCCGAGGAGCACGACGAGGACGCCCGGGGATGCCACAACACCGACGCTCATCTGCGCTCCGCCCTGGTGGGCCGCAGCGAGGTTATCGCCGTGTTCGACGGGGAGATGGATCTGGGGGAATTCGGATATATCTACTTTATCGACTTCGACCAGACCCGGGCAAGGGAGCGGACCGTGGACATCGTGGTCATGGGAGAATAAGCACCGTCTGAACAATCATCGGCATTGAGCCGGGGAGGGAAGAGCATGGCCCATACGCTGAAGGTCGGAATCGCCGGTGGACGGGGACTGTCCACCATGATGGGATTTAACGCCATCGAGGGCGTGGAGGTGGCCGCCCTGTGCGACCTGGACGAGGAACTGCTGAAGAACAAAAGCGAGCAGTACCACATACCCAAGACATACCGCATATTCGACGATATGCTGGAGAGTGACATAGACGCGGTGGTCATCGCCACGCCCATGCAGGGCCACGTGCCCCAGGCCATCGCAGCGCTGGAGGCCGGGAAGCATATCCTCAGCGAGGTCACCGCGGGCGTCACCATGGACGAACTGTGGTGGCTGAAGGAAACCGTGGAGAAGAGCGGCAGGACCTACATGTATGCCGAGAACTACGCCTACATGCCCTTCTGCCAGCAGGTGCGGGAGATGGTGTGCAAGGGCCTCTTTGGCGAGGTGTACTACGGCGAGTGCGAATACTTGCACAACGTGCGCAGCCTCATGGTC
>CADAGW010000052.1 GCA_902787475.1 uncultured Eubacteriales bacterium | reverse complement strand
GTCGTGTTTCCCAACCGGGTGCACGGCTATCCCCATGAGAACGGCGCGGAGGGGCTGATGCTGATCTTTTCAGCGGAGCTTTTGCCGGATATGGGGGTCAACTGGGCCTCGGCCCGGCCCGCGTCGGCCCGGGTGTGGCCCCTGGACGGGGACGCGGCCTACGGGGCGGGGCGGCTGTGGGAGATCGCCCTGCGGGGGGAGGGGCGGCAGAGCCGGGAGGTGATGGCGCTTTTGCACCTGCTGGCGGCGGGGCTCCTTAAGGACATGGAGCTTCGGCCCGCCGACGGGCCCCAGGTGGGGGATATCCTCTACCGGGCGCTGGCCTACGTGTCGGCCAATTACCGCGGCGAGGTGTCCCTCAAAAAGGCCGCCAAGGCCGCCGGGGCCAACGAGTATTACCTGTCGCACCTTTTTAACCAGCGGCTCCGCATGGATTTCAGGCAGTACGTAAACCTATTGCGCCTGGACAAGGCGAAGCAATACCTGACGCAAAAGAATCTGCCCGTGGAGGAGGTGGCCTACCTGTGCGGCTTCTCCAGCCTGCGCTCCTTCGACCGGGTGTTCCGCCTCTTCTACGGCTGCACGCCAAGGGAGTATAGGAAGGGGTGAGGGGAGGCGCTGAGGACTCCTCGCCAAAGGGGCCAGCCCCTTTGGAATCCCATTTTCCGCCTTCGGCGGGGATATTATATTGACATTCTTGCCATTGCGGGGAGGTCACAGAACGACGAAACGATCCCCGATCCCTGTCATTCTTAGAGGCTGGGCAGTATACAACAATCAGACCCGCTCCCGCCCCAATGGACTTTGATAGGCCCTGTACACGGCCTCATCCGGCCTTTGCCTTACAAACGATACAGGGCCTTGGCGTTGGAATAGAATATCCTGTTTGTAAGCTCCGCCTCCTCGTCCATGCCTGAAAGGGCTTCGTGCACCGCCCGCCGGGCGCTCATCAGTGCGCCATACCCTTCCTCCGCCGTCCAGGTATCGCATCCCCAGGTCAGTTTTTGGGCAGGAAACAATTCCACGGCTTCCCGGATAAAACGCGCTGTGCGGGTGACAGAGAGAAGGGACGCCCAGCTCAGATCGATGTACACATTGTCCAGATCCCTTCCCAGGGCCAGCGCGTCGTCCGTCCAGGGCATGGAAATATGCAGAAGGGCAAACACAGTATCCGGATGGCTTCTGATCAGGGGCAGCAGGTTCATGGCCCGCGTATTATCAAGCAGTCCGAACCCCGTGTGGATCTGCAGGGGGAAGCGGAGGCGGGCGGCCATATCACAGATCCTGTGCGCCACCGCGTCCTGTACGGTCCTGGAGAAGTCGCCCCGGGCAAAATCATTTCGGGCCCCATTTATGTCTTCCGGCCCAAAGTCCAGTCCCCTTCGGTACGCCACCGCCAGCTTCAGGGCCACTGCGCGGCTTCGGCAGCAGACGAAGGCTTCCATGTTCTCAATGTATTCGTCAAAGTCCTTTTCCGCCTTGCGGGCATTCCCCATCACCCAGTCATCCAGGCGCACGGACGGCCGCATGCAGTCGAGGCCGTGATCGTCCCCGGGGTCCCTGTGCTCGTCCAGCACCACCCATTGAAGTCCGCTGATCCCCGTGATAATGGTATTGTAGAAGTACGGATCCTCCCGATACCTGGCACGCAGCGCCTCGTCGATCTCCCGCCAGTTTTCCCGGGTCATGATCTGACCGGAATGGTATATATCCCCCATGGCCTTTCGGAAATACCAAAAGCATCCGTTGCCCGTCAGGCTGTCAAACAATTTGTCGATATCCTCTGCTCTGCCGCTGAAATGGGCAAGCCACCCGGGATAGGTCACGCCCAGCAGCTTCGCCAGCGAAATATCCTGATAAAAGGAATGATACTCATAATGCGCGTGCGTCGAAATGGCCTTCACGCTCCCGCCCCCTGTCCTAAAAGTGATTGTATCCAAAAGAAAATGGTATCCAGAAACGCATTTTCCGGATACCATTGTGAGGATCGGTCTTATTTCTTGCCCGCCAGGGATTTGCGGTACTTCTCGCTTTCCCAGTTGGCGATGAAGTGCTTGGCGGCCTCGCCCATGGTGGAGAGAGTGTAGCCGCACTTCTCAATGTGCTCGGCGATGAAGCAGATGGCGGTCAGGGTCTCGGCGATGACCTGGGCCTTGGTGTCGGCCATGTGGAACACCACCTTGCCCGTTGCGGGATCGGCCAGGCAGCAGCCCTCATCGGGGGCGCCCGCGCCGAAGGAGAACGCGCCGATCAAAAACACCATCTGGTCGGGATAGAGGGGGGTCTCCAGGAAGAACTTCTCGTCGTATTTGCCGCTCTTGAGGGCATCGGCCAGGTAGGGCGCGTCGGCCTCGAACAGGCCGCCGTCTATGGCCTTCACGCCCACAGCGGGGAAGGAATGGCCGTCGATGCCAAAGGCGCGGGCCACCCGCTCGTTGACGTCGTAGTGGATGCGCAGGCACTCGTCGGGATCGTCGTGATGCACGATCAGGCCGTGGTTCTGCATGAAGATGACGCTGGGCCGCTTGCCGGTCTCATCGGTGACCCGCTTGAGCTCGTCCCGGATGGAGAAGGTCAGCTTGGCGCCGGGATCGACATACGTCACGTAGCCCCAGGTATAGTCCGCGCCGGAGAGGGCCTTTTTCACGATCTCCACGCACTGGTTAGAGCAGGCCGCCAGGTTGGCGTACACGCTGTGGCTGTGGGCCACGTACTTGTCCAGTATGGAGTGGAACCCGGCCTCCACGGAGGGACGCAGGGCGGGCATGCCCTCCACGGGCACCACCACTTCCTTGGCCCGGGTGGAACCGGCCTTTTCCACGTCCTCGAAGTCGGAGACCTCGTGGCCGTAGTAGAACTTCTGAAGCTCGGTATAGCTCATCACCGCGTAGGCCGCGTTGGGACGGATGTCCTTAAGGCAGTACCCGGAGGCCTTGATGGCCATAAGGCCGTCCGCCAGCTTCACGGAGGTGTTGCCGCCGCCGCCCTGCACGTAGTCCGCCTTGGCGCCCACCTCGCCGGACACCCGGGCATATTCAGAAAGGGCTTTTTCATTGATGGCAAAGAAATCGCTCATACAGTTTCCTCCCGCCTCAAAATATCTGCTCTGATGATACCACGTCCATATTAAATTTGTTCGCCGTTTTTGGGGCAAATCCTTGCTTTCTTGCCCCGGATTTGCTATGATAGCCCCAGAAAGCGCCGGATGCGTACCGATCTGTATGAAAGGGGAGAAAGACATGGAGCGAGATATGAGCTGGATAGAGCGGTTTATGGAGTCCCAGGAGACCCGGAAGGCCGGAGCGGGCGTTCCCAAGGAGGCCATTCCCTTCGGGCCGCCGCTTGATCAGCGCACCGACCTTCACCGCCCGGCCTACTGGGCCACGGACATAGGCGATCATCCCAACGCGGTGTTCGACATCGTATACACGATAAAGGCCCCCCATCCCGACCAGAAGATGCACCTGCTCTACCCCGAGGGGTTCGACCCGGCCGGAGACGCTCCCCTGCCCCTTCTCATATTCGTCCACGGCGGAGGCTTTGAGGGCGGCAACAGCGAGGGGCACAAGGTGCTCTATACCGCCGAAGCCTCCCTTCACGCCCTGCGGTTTGGATAAGATCATAGACTGCATACACGACGTGAAGGCGGCCATACGGTATCTGCGGGCCAACGCCGATCAGCTGGGTCTGGACGAAAAGCGCTTCGCCCTCACCGGCGAGTCCGCGGGCGGGTATCTGGTGAACATATGCGGCGTCACCGGGGACAGGCCGGAGTTTGAGGACTATGAGATGGGCAATCCCGGCGTGTCCACCCGGGTGTCCACGGTCATATCCTGGTATTCCCTCTACGACGTGAACGAGGGCATGATCCGCCGGTTCTTCTACACCGACGCCGAGAAGCGGTTCCCGCCGGAGGTCATAAGCGCCCTGGCCGCGTTCTATTCCCCGGCCACGTATCTTGATAAAGACACCCCCTCCTTCCTCCTTCAGCACGGCACGAAGGACTCGGAGGTGGACTATCACAACAGCGTGCACATGCATGAGGACATGGTCAGGTTGGTCGGCGCGGACAAGACATGTCTTGAGCTGGTGGAGGGCGCGGACCACGGGGTGCGCTGGTTCATCACCCGGCAAAACGGCGAGCGGATGGCCCGCTGGCTGAGGGAAAAAATGGGCTGACGGCGTATCGTGATAAAGTCAAAATGAAAACAAGAAATGCAAAGAACATATAACTTGACATTTTGGCCTTCAGAGCGTATAATTCTTCAAAACTTGCAGGGAGGTTGGAATATGCTGGGGACCATTCGAGAGGGTTTGACCTTTGACGACGTGCTTCTGGTGCCGCAGGAGAGCAGCGTCATCCCCCGGGACGTGAAACTGAACGTAACGCTGACGGAGGGCATCGAGCTGAACATTCCCCTGCTCAGCGCCGCCATGGACACCGTGACGGATTCCCGCATGGCCATCGCCATGGCCCGGGAGGGCGGTCTGGGCATCATCCACAAGAACATGTCCATTTCCGAGCAGGCCACGCAGGTGGACAAGGTGAAGCGCTCCGAGCACGGCGTGATCACCGATCCGTTCTTCCTTTCCCCCGATCACCTGATCTCCGACGCCCTGGCGCTGATGGAGCGCTACCGCATCTCCGGCGTGCCCATCACCCGGGAGGGCAAGCTGGTGGGCATCCTCACCAACCGGGACCTCCGATTCATCACCGACTATTCCCTGCCCATCAAAGAAGTCATGACCAGTAAGAACCTGGTCACCGCCCCCGTGGGCACCACCCTGGACGACGCCAAGGCCATACTGGCCAAGCACCGCATCGAGAAGCTGCCCATCGTGGACGAGAACAACAACCTCTGCGGCCTGATCACCATCAAGGACATCGAGAAGGCCGTCAAATATCCCAACTCCGCCAAGGACAGAAACGGACGCCTGCTGTGCGGCGCGGCCGTGGGCGTCACCGGCGACGCCCTGGAGCGGGTGGCCGCACTGGTGGCCGCCAAGGTGGACATCATCGGTCTGGACACCGCCCATGGTCATTCCAAGGGCGTGATCGACATGGTGAAAAAGATCAAAGCCGTATATCCCAGCCTGCCCGTCATCGCGGGCAACGTGGCCACCGCCGCCGCCACGAAGGCCCTCATCGACGCTGGCGCGGACGTGGTGAAGGTGGGCATCGGCCCCGGCTCCATTTGCACCACCCGCGTGGTGGCCGGCATCGGCGTGCCCCAGGTGACCGCCATCGCCGACTGCGCCGAGGAGGCCGACAAGTACGGCAAGACCATCATCGCCGACGGCGGCGTGAAGTATTCCGGCGACATCACCAAGGCCATCGGCGCGGGCGCCACCGCCGTGATGATCGGCAGCCTCTTCGCCGGTACGGAAGAGAGCCCCGGCGCGGTGGAGATCTTCCAGGGCCGCTCCTTCAAGGTGTACCGCGGAATGGGCTCCATGGCCGCCATGGCCGAGGGCAGCAAGGACCGCTACTTCCAGGAGGGCCAGAAAAAGCTGGTGCCCGAGGGCGTGGAGGGCCGCGTGCCCTACAAGGGCGCTCTGTCCGAATCCGTGTTCCAGCTGATGGGCGGCCTCCGCTCCGGCATGGGCTACTGCGGCGCGCCGGACATCCAGACCCTGCGCACCACCGCCCAGTTCATCCGCATCACCGGCGCGGGCCTGGCCGAGAGCCATCCCCACGACATCAACATCACCAAGGAAGCCCCCAACTACTCCCTGCATTCCTGACAAGCGTTTCGCCCGCCCCGGAGAGCTGATCCGGAGCGGGCTTTTTTCATGTATTTCTTCTGAACGATCGATTGGAGTTACGGATTGCTTCGCCGGTCTTTCAGACCGCCTCGCAATGACATGGAGAATAAACAGTACACCGTTGCCGTCATTGCGAGGAACGAGGTGACGAAAAATCCGTTCCCTGCAATTCAGTCGCTCAGGTATGGAATCGTATCGCACGCTCCGCGGCCTCGTTCGTTTATTCGTGCAACCGTCTTACATACGCGTCCGCCTCCATGGCCGCCGCCCTTCCGTCCGCCAGAGCCCGCACCACCAGCGACTGGCCCGTGCGCATATCGCCCGCGGAAAAGAGGTTGTCCCGCAGGCGGTGACTGCCGTCCGGGGGCAGAAGATTGCCCCTCTGGTTCCGTTCTGCGCCGAAGGCCGCCGCCGTTGCCTCCTCGCACCCCACAAATCCCGCCGCGATCAGCAACAGGTCGCATGTCAGCGCCCTTTCCGTGCCGGGAATGGGGTCAAAGCCCTTGAGGCGCACCGTTTCGACCTGGCCGGGCAGGAGGCGCTTGACCGTGGTCTCGTACACCCGGGGGTCGGCTCCCTGGCGGCGCATGGCCTCCATCTGGCCGTAATCGGTGCGCAGGGTGCGGGGCCATTGGGGCCAGGGGTTGGCCGCCGCCCGCTCTGTCGGAGGCGCGGGCATCATTTCAAGCTGTATCACCGAGGCACAGCCCTGCCTGAGCGCCGTGCCCACGCAGTCGTTGCCGGTGTCGCCGCCGCCCACCACCACCACGTGCTTTCCCCGGGCGTCCATGGCAGGTCTACCCCCATCCAGCACGGCCCGGGTAGCCGCCGTCAGGTAGTCCACGGCGAACGTGCCCTCCACATTCAGCGCCCTGGGTTTTCTCGCCCCGCCGCAGAGGAGCACCGCGTCGTATTCCGCCGTGATCTCATGCGGCGCGTCGGTGCGCAGCAGAAAGCGCACGCCCTCCGCCTCCATCAGCCGGATGCGGCGTTCCACTGTCGCCTTCGGCAGCTTCATATTGGGAATGCCATACATCAGGAGCCCCCCGGCCCGATCCGCCCGCTCGATGACCGTGACCTCATGCCCCAGCCGGTTCAAAAGATCCGCCGCCGCCAGGCCGGAGGGGCCGCTGCCCACCACCGCCACCCGCCTGCCCGTGCGATGCTCCGGGATCCTGGGCCGGATCCAGCCCCTTTCAAACCCGGTTTCGATGAGATAGAGCTCGTTGTCCCGGTTGGTGGCGGCGTCGTTTTCCAGATTGCAGGCCTTCTCGCACAGCGCCGGGCACACCCGGCCCGTGAACTCCGGAAACGGCGCGGTCTTGAGCAGCCGAAAAAGGGCCTCCCGCTCCCGTCCCCGGTACAGCAAATCGTTCCACTCCGGGATCAGGTTGTGAAGCGGACAGCCGAAGTCCGACTGGCAGAAGGGCACGCCGCAGTTCATGCACCGGGCGGCCTGGGCGCGCCGCTCTTCCGCGGGCAGGCGGGTGTGCAGATCCTCAAAATCTCGAAGGCGCGCGTCCTCGTCCCGGTACGGATCCTCCGCCCGGGCTCTCTCCAGAAATCCCGTGGGCTTTCCCATCATTCACGCCTCCCCAGACAGCTCAGATATTCGTCGGAGATCACGGCCCGAAACCGGGGCAGCCACGCCTCAAAATCGGAGAGTATCTCCCCCGCTTTTGCGGAGCCGGTCATCTCAAAGTGCTTTTCCAGCAGTCCCTTCAGTTCCCCGCTCTGCTCCTTCGTCACCGCATGCGCCTTCACCAGCCCGCCGTTTATGCGGCTTTCCAGTTTTCCGTCCTCGTCCAGCACCCAGGCGATGCCGCCAGACATGCCCGCGCCGAAGTTGTCGCCCACCACGCCCAGCACCGCCACCCGGCCGCCGGTCATGTATTCGCACCCGTGGTCGCCCACGCCCTCCACTACGGCCCAGGCGCCGCTGTTTCGCACGGCGAAGCGCTCCCCCGCCGTGCCCGCGATGAAGGCATATCCAGAGGTGGCCCCGTAGAGGGCCACGTTGCCGATCAGCGCGTCGCTCCCGTTCCACACCGCGTCCGCGCTGGGGCACACCGCCAGCGTGCCGCCGGAGAGGCCCTTGCCCAGATAGTCGTTGGCCACGCCGTAGAGGGTGATGGACTGGCCCTTGGGCAGGAACGCGCCGAAGCTCTGCCCGCCGCATCCCTGGGCCTGTATGTGCCTGTCGCCCTTGAGAAGGGTGCCGAAGGCCCGGTCCGTGGTGGTCAGCTGTACGTGATCCTGGATGAGCCGGGCGTCCATCCGCTCATGGAGCTTAAAATCGTGCCTTGCCTCCGCCTGCACGTGGGTGTTCCGGGCAAAGCCGATCAGGGCGCCCAGATCCATCTCCGCACCGTCCTTCATCTTCAGCAGGTCGCTTCTGCCCACCAGCTCATTGACCGTCCGTGCGCCGAGCCTGGCCATGATCTCCCGAAGCTGCTGTGCCACAAACACCATGAACCGCTCCACATACTCCGGCCTACCCCTGAACCGCTTTCGCAGCTCCGGATCCTGGGTAGCCACGCCGAAGGGGCAGGTGCCCACCTGGCATACCCGCATCATGCGGCACCCCATGGTGATCAGCGGGGCGGTGGCAAAGCCGAATTCCTCCGCGCCCAACAAAAGCGCCACCGCCACGTCGTGGCCGGTCATCAGCTTCCCGTCCGTCTCCAGGGTCACGGTCTGCCTGAGGCGGTTGCGGCAGAGCACCTGGTGGGTCTCCGCCAGCCCGATCTCCCAGGGCAGGCCCGCGTGATGGACGCTGGACAGGGGCGCCGCGCCGGTGCCGCCCTCGCCGCCGGATATGAGGATGCCCCCCGCTCCGGCCTTGGCCACGCCGCTGGCGATGGTGCCCACGCCGGTGGAGGACACCAGCTTCACGGTGATCCTGGCGTCCTCGCCCACGCACTGAAGGTCGTATATCAGCTCCGCCAGATCCTCTATGGAGTAGATGTCGTGGTGCGGAGGCGGAGAGATCAGGGATATGCCGGGAGTGGAACAGCGGGTCCTGGCCACGCTTTCCGTCACCTTGGCCCCGGGCAGATGGCCGCCCTCGCCGGGCTTGGCTCCCTGGGCCATTTTGATTTGTATTTCCTTTGCGCTGAGCAGATATTCCCGCGTCACGCCGAATCGGCCCGAGGCCACCTGCTTGATGGCGGAATTGAGCTCCGTGCCGTACCGCTCCGGCAGCTCCCCGCCCTCGCCGCTGTTGCTCTTTCCGCCCAGATGGTTCATGGCCCTGGCCATGCACTCGTGGGCCTCCCGGGATATGGAGCCATAGGACATGGCCCCGGTCTTGAACCGCTTTACGATGCTCTCTGTCGGCTCCACCTCATCAAGGGGCACGCTCCTGCATACCTCATACCGGAAATCCAGCATGGAGCGGATGGTGCGGGGGCCTTCGTTTTCCACCAGGGCGGCGTATTCGTCAAATTTGGCCCTGTCATTTGTCCAGGCGGCCTGCTGCAGAAGATGGATGACCCTGGGGCTGTACAGGTGCTCCTCGGCTCCTTCCCCCGTGCGCAGTCTGTGCCGGCCCACGCTGGGAAGGCCGCGCTCCACGGCGCTTTCAAAGGCCGCCCGGTGGTAAAACCGGCTGCCCTCCTCCACGTCGTGAAGCCCCTTGCCGCCCAGGGTGCAGGGGGTGTTGGTAAAATACTTCTCCACGAACTGCCCGTCCAGTCCCACCGCCTCAAACAGCTGTGCGCTCTGGTAGGCCTGCAGAGTGGACACGCCCATCTTGGAGGCGATCTTAAGGACCCCCGCCGTCAGGGCCCGGTCGTAGCTTTCCACGCCCTCATCGCCCATGCTCTCCCGTATCACCGCGTGGGCCAGATAGGGGCACACCGCCCTGGCCCCATAGGCGATGAGCATGGCCAGATGGTGGGTGTCCCGGGGCTCGCCGCTCTCCAGGATCACGGACACCTTGGTCCGCTTTTTGACGTGGATCAGGTGCTGCTCCAGCGCGGACACCGCCAGAAGAGACGGTATGGCCAAGTGGGATGCGTCCACGCCCTTGTCCGAAAGAATGAGTATATTCGCTCCATCGGCGCAGGCCCTGTCGCACTTCGCGAAAAAGTCCCCCATGGCCCTGCCCAGCCTGGTGTCCACGGGATACAGAAGGGAGATCTCCGTCACGGAAAAGGCGGGATGGTCGATCCTCCGGATCCGCTCCAGCTCCTCCCCCGTCAATACCGGCGAGGGAAGCTCCAGCACGGTGCAGTTGTCCATCTCGCCCGACAGCAGGTTCCCGTCGTCACCGATATAGATGGAGCAGTCCGTCTTGCATTTTTCCCGCAGGGCGTCTATGGGCGGGTTGGTCACCTGGGCAAAGCGCTGCTTGAAATAATCATACAGCGGCGGGTGACATTTGGACAGCGCCGCCAGGGGCTCGTCCGCCCCCATGGACACGATGGGCTCCTGCCCCTTTTCGGCCATGGGCAGGATCACGTCCTCTATATCCTCCCAGGCATAGCCGAAGGCCCTTAACAGCGTTTGTGTGTCTGTCTCGCCGCCTGGCGCAGGGGCGGCGGGCAAATCATCCAGACCCACGATGTTTTTGACCCACTCCCCATAGGGGTGCAGGCTGGCGAAATGGGTCTTGAGCGCCTCCGATTCAAGGAGCTTCCCGCTCTTCAGATCCGCCATCAGCACGTCGCCGCTCTTGAGCTTCCACCGGCGGCGGATGTGGGCGTTCTCCTCAAAGAGCACCCCCGCCTCGCTGGAGAGGATCAGCCGCCCGTCGTCCGTCACGGCGCACCGGAGGGGACGAAGGCCGTTTCTGTCCAGCGACGCGCACACGCTCTCCCCGTCGGAATAGAGTATGGCCGCCGGGCCGTCCCAGGGCTCCATCATGGTGGCATAATATCGGTACAGATCGTGCCAGGGTTTTTCCTCCCTCTCGCCCTGCCAGGGCTCGGGCAGAAGCACCATGCCCGCCAGCGGCAGGGGGAAGCCGTTCATGGCCAGAAACTCAAGCGTGTTGTCCAGCATCTGGGAATCGCTGCCGCCCTCCTCCACCACGGGCAGTACCCTCTTCATGGCGTCCCCCATCACGGCGGACCGCATGGTCTCCTCCCGGGCCTTCATGCGGTCGTGGTTGCCCCGGATGGTGTTGATCTCGCCGTTGTGCAGGAGGAATCTCTGGGGATGGGCCTTGGACCAGCTGGGAAAGGTGTTGGTAGAAAACCTCGAGTGCACCATGGCCATCTTCGACACGTAGCGCACGTCCTGAAGATCGTCGTAAAAGGATCTGAGCTGGCTCACCAGCATCATGCCCTTGTATACCACGGTGCGGCTGGACAGGGAGCAGATATAGGTATCCGTGTCCTGCTTTTCAAACACCCGGCGAAGCACATACAGCCGCCGGTCAAAATCGATGCCTCTCTCCGCGTCCTGGGGCCGCTTGATAAAGCACTGCCTTATGCGGGGCATGGTGCGCCTCGCCCCCGCGCCCAGCTGGGCCGGATGACAGGGCACGTCCCGCCAGCCCAGCACGGCCATGCCCTCGGAGGCCGCCAGCTGGTCGAATATGCGGCATACGTTTTGGGACGCCACCTCGTCCTCCGGCAAAAAGAACATCCCGACGCCATAGTCGCCGGGCCCTTCCAAAGATATGCCCTCCTCCCGCGCCCACGCGGAGAAGAATTCATGGGGCAGCTGGGTCATGATGCCCACGCCGTCGCCGGTGGTGCCCAGCGCGTCGCTGCCCGCCCGGTGGGCCAGGCGCTCCACGATGGTGAGCGCCTGATCCACGGTGCGGTGGGTGGCCCGGCCGCTTAAGTCCACCACCGCGCCGACGCCGCAGGATTCATGCTCCATCTCGGGGTGGTAGAGCGGATATTGTTGGTCGTACATGTATTATTCCTCCGTCCCTTCGGAGTTTTCAAGCAGCATCGCCGCGTATTCCGTCATCTTGAGCCCGTGCCGCATGGCGTACCTCTGCATGCGGCGGTGGGCCTCCGGCTCGTCTATTCCGTATCTTTGCATCAGCCTTTGCTTGGCGCTCTCCACCAGCGCCCTGTCCCCGCCGGTCCTGTGGGGCAGGCGCATGGAGTGGAGCTGGGACAGCATTTCCACCGCGCCGATGACCGCGCTGCCGGAGCAGGGGGAGGCCAGCTTGAATATGTGGGGCGATTCGCAGGCATCCAGCGCCTTGGGCCGTCCCACGAACAGGAACTGAAAGGTTTCCGAAAAATCCCCGGCCACCTCGTCTATCATCACGCCCGCCAAGCCGCCCCAGATCAGCGCGATGCCGTCCCCGCACTCCGACATGGCGCGCCTGAGCTCGCCCCCGGACGCGCACAGCCGGAATATATCGTATCCGGAGGAGGTCAGAAGCCTTGACAGCTGCGTCCCCTTGTCCTCCGACGGGGCGGCGATCACGATCCGGGCCACTGCCGATTCCCCCTTTCCGTTTCGAATCCTACGTCATTTCATACACCGAATCGCGGGGAACGGATTGCTTCGTCCCTTCGTTCCCCGCAATGACCGCGGGTTTCGTGTCATTGCGGGGAGGTCTTACAGACCGGCGAAGCCATCCTAAGCCCCGATCCAGTGCGCGGAAAAAGAACCATACCACGGGCATTACCGTGGACATTCGATCAATACAGCACCAGATACCTGTCGATCTCCCAGGAGCTCACGTGGGTGCGGTAGGCGTCCCATTCCTTCTCCTTGCCCTCCACGTACTGAGAGAGCACGTGTTCGCCCAGAGCGTCGCAGATGACCTTGTCCGCCTTCAGGCACTCCACGGCCTCCTTCAGCGTGCCGGGCAGACTGTCGATGCCCCGGGCCTTTCTGGCGGCCTCGTCCATGGCGAATATGTTCTCTGTGATCTCCTCCGGCGGGGTCAGGCCCTTCTCGATGCCGTCCAGGCCCGCCGCCAGGCACACCGCCATGTTGAGGTAGGGGTTGCAGCTGGGATCGGGGCAGCGAAGCTCCACCCGGGTGGCCTGGCCCCGTGCCGCCGGGATGCGGATGAGGGCCGACCTATTGCTGGCGCTCCAGGCCAGGTAGCAGGGGGCCTCATACCCCGGCACCAGCCGCTTGTAGCTGTTGACCAGGGGGTTGGTGACAGCGGCCATGCCCCGCACGTGCTGGAGGATCCCGGCGATAAAGGCATACGCTTCTTTGCTCAGCCCCCGGCTGTCCGCGGGGTCGGCGAACACGTTTTTGCCGTCCTTGAACAGGCTCATATTGGTGTGCATGCCGCTTCCGTTGATGCCGAACACCGGCTTGGGCATGAAGGTGGCGTGCAGGCCGTTCTTCATGGCCAGCGTCTTCACCGCCAGCTTGAAGGTCATGATGTTGTCGGCGGCGGTCAGGGCGTCTGCGTACTTAAAGTCGATCTCATGCTGGCCCGCGGCCACCTCGTGGTGGCTGGCCTCGATCTCAAAGCCCATCTGCTCCAGCGCCATG
>CADAGW010000051.1 GCA_902787475.1 uncultured Eubacteriales bacterium | reverse complement strand
GGCCCGCATCCGCTTTATTCTCTACGCCGCCGCGGTGGCCCTGATCGTATTGGGCGTGTTTATGATGATGCGCCGGGGCCGTCAGCAGGATCCGGTGGTGCTGGCCATTCCCACGCCCACGCCCGTTCCCACCGCCACGCCGGTGCCCGCGCCGGGCGAGATCGTGCCGGACGCCACGCCGGTGCCTACCCCCGAGCCCACGCCGACCCCCGAACCCACTCCGGAACCCACCCCCGAGCCCACGCCCTACGTGGTCACCTCCGAGTACGACATGAATTACAGCGTGCTCTCCGGCGTGCCCCAGACCGACAGGGAGCTGGGCGTGCTGGAAGGGGAAATGGTGGACTTCAGCTACTTCGACGACAGCGTGTTCGTGGGGGACAGCGTGAGCCTGAAGCTGTATCAGTATGTGAAAAAGCACAGGCAGAACGACTCCGCCTTCATGGGCAGGGCCCAGTTTTTGACCGCCGGCAGTCTTGGCAGCGGCAACGCCCTGGCCAGCCTCAACGCCTCCAACTCGGTGCACCCCTCCTATAAGGGCACCAAGATGCTGATCGAGGACGCCATTTCGAAGATGAAGGTCAAAAAGGTGTACATCATGCTGGGCATGAACGACATCGCGCTCTACGGCCTGGAGGGCTCGGTGAGCAACATGATGAAGCTGTGCGACCGGATCCTCAAAAAGTCCCCCAACGTGCAGATCTACATCCAGTCCGCCACGCCCATCGTGGCCGGCATGGGGGGCCAGAAGCTGAACAACGAGAATTTGTTCAAGTACGACCTGCTGCTCTATGAGGCCTGCGCCCAGAAGGGGTATCATTTCGTGGACGTGGCCCACATCATGCGGGACAGCAAGGGCAACCTGCCCGACGACTACTGCAGCGATCCCCAGGGCCAGGGCATCCACTTTACCGACAAGGCCTGTAAGTTCTGGATCGACTACCTGCGCACCCACACCAAGACCGACTCCGGGAACTGATGCGATCCTTTTGTCCGGAGAGAGGAGACCGGATTGCCGCGGCGCTTCGCTCCCGGCGATGACAAACGCCTGCGGCGTGTAAAACGCCCGTTCCTGTCATTGCGAGGCGGCCTTATGGGCCGGCGAAGCGATCCGCCCCCAAAGACCCGACATTCAAACCGAAATGATATGAACCAGAGAAAAGAAAGGATGGAACCACTATGAAAAAGATCATTGCCGTCGCCCTTATGACCGCCCTGTGCCTGTGCCTGGCCGCCTGCTCCGGCGGGAGCAAGCCCGCCGCCAAGAACGTGGACCTGAAGGCCGTATACGATTCCTTCGGCATCGCCGACGAGGAAATGCTGGCCCTGACCGAGGACGACCTGATGGAGTATTACGGCATCGAGAGCGGCGACGTGAAGCAGTTCGCCGGGGCTGTGACCCTGTCCGCCATCTCCTCCGAGGAGATCGTGCTGATTGAGGCCAAGGATTCTTCCGCCGCCAAGACCATCAAGGGCCATCTGGACGACCGCTACGCCTCCAAGGCCGCTCAGATGAAGGACTATATCCCCGAGCAGTACGCCATTATCGAAAAGTGCTCCGTGACCCAGAGCGGCAATTTCGTGGCCATGATCATTTCCGCCAACGCGGAGAGCTACGTGAAGACCTACGAGGCCGCCATCAAGTGATCGATCGCTTCAAGGAGGGCTCCCCATGGGCATGATGACGTATCTGGTGCCGTCCACCCGGAAGGTGTTTTGCGACGAGGCGCCCCGCGCGCCGTATATCGATTCGGTGCGGGGCTTTCAGAACGAGAGGATGTCCTTTCAGCTTTGCTGTGAGCTGACAGACAAAGACCAGCGGCGGGCCATGGCGGAGATCAGTCTCAGTGTGGACTGCGCTCTTCCCACCCGGGTGAGACTGGTTACCGACGTGCCGGTGCACATGGGGAACTATTACGACGACGGGGATTACCTGCGGGGCGGCAGGCCCGGGCTGTATCCGGACATGCTGGAGGAGCTGCCGCAAAAGGGCATCCGGGTCACCTGGGGCCTGATGAGGGTGTTCTGGATCGACATTACGCCCTGCGGGGCGAAGAGCGGGGACTATCCCCTCACCATTTCCGTCCGGAACGCGGGCACGGGGGAGACCCTGGCGGAAAACACCGTCACCTGCCATGTGCTGCCCGGGTGCCTGCCGAGTCAAAAACTCATCCACACCCGCTGGATGCACACCGACTGCCTGGCCACCTGGTATCAGGTGCCCGTGTTCTCCGAGGAATACTGGCGCATCACGCAGCAGTATGTGCGCTGCGCCGCCCAGCACGGCGTCAACATGCTCTTGACCCCCATACCCACCCCGCCCCTGGACACCCGCGTAGGCACGGAGCGGCCCACGGTGCAGCTGGTGGACGTGTATCTGGAAAACGGGGAGTACCGGTTCGGCTTCGACAAGCTCCGCCGGTGGGTGGAGATGGCCAAAGGGTGCGGCATAGAGTATTTTGAGATGGCCCACCTGTTTTCCCAGTGGGGGGCCAAGTGCGCCGTCAAGATCGTGGCCCGGGTGGACGGGGAGGAAAAGCGGATATTTGGCTGGGACACCCCGGCAAACGACCCGGAGTACGCCCGGTTCCTGGACGCCTATCTTGGCGCGCTGACGGAGGAGCTCACCCGGCTGGGCATCGACAAACACACCTATTTCCACATATCCGACGAGCCCAACGAGGGAAGCATGGAGCAGTACCTCGCGGACAAGGCGCTGGTGGAAAAGAGGCTTCAGGGCTATCCCATCATGGACGCCCTGAGCAACCTGGCGTTTTATCAGAAGGGCGTGGTCAAAAAGCCCGTGCCCTCCATCGACCACATCGAGCCGTTTATCGAAGAGGGCGTAGAGGGCCTGTGGGGCTATTACTGCTGCGGTCAGCACGACGGGGTGCCCAACGTGTTTATCGCCATGCCCGGCTATCGCACGAGGGTGCTGGGGCCCATGCTCTACAAGTTCCAAATCGAGGGCTTTCTCCAGTGGGGCTTCAACTTCTATTATTCCGTGCTCAGCGACTACCTGGCCAATCCCTTCCTGAACACCGACTGGATGGCCAGCGCCCCGGCGGGAGACGCCTTCCTGGTGTATCCGGGCCGGGCCGGGGAGCCGGTGGAGTCCATTAGGCTGATGCTGGTGGAGGAGGCCATGCAGGACCTTCGGGCCATGCAGCTGCTGGAAAGCCTGGCCGGCCGGGAGGCGGTGCTCCGCCTCATCGACGAGGGGCTGAATACGCCCCTGCGATTTGGCCAGTATCCCCGTGAGGAGGGCTATATCCTTGCGCTTCGGGAAAAGATCGATCGCGAGATCGTGAAACGGAAGGTGTAATTATGTATACCATCGTGGCCCATACCGGCCATGGCGTCACCCGCATCCAGGCCGATGCGGGTGAAAGTCTGCTCTCCGCCCTGCAGAGGGGCGGCGTCACCGTGCCCGCTCCCTGCGGAGGACACGGCACCTGCGGAAAGTGCCGGGTGAAGGTGTTGTCCGGCGACGCGGGGGAGATCACGGCGGAGGAAAAGCGCCTGCTGGCCGGGGAGATGGAAAAGGGCTGGCGGCTGGCCTGCCGGTGCGCCGTGACGGGAGATATCACTTTGGAGGTGCCCGCCTCGGACGTGGACGCCCGGGTGCTGGTGGACGGCGGCATGGGAGAGATCGACCTGTGCCCGGCCTCCCGGCGGGCGGTACTGCCGGCGGATCCTCCCAGCCTGGCGGATCAGCGCAGCGACGCGGAGCGGGTGCGGGAGGCGGCGGGGGCCGAAAGCGTGGCCTTTTCCGCCCTGCCCCAGATGAGCCGGGCCGCCAGGGAAGGCGCGGCGGTGTTTCTGTTCCGGGGCGCCGTGATGAGCGCGGAGGGCGATACGGCCCGGAACCTGGGCGTGGCCGTGGACGTGGGCACCACCACCATGGCGGCGTATCTTACTGACCTGGACAGCGGGGAGACCCTGGAAAAGGCCTCCTGCCTCAATCCCCAGCGGGCTCACGGCGGGGACGTGATCAGCCGGGCGGACTACGCGGCCCAGTCCGGAGAAAACCTGATGGCCCTTCGCCGTCAGGTCACCGGGGCCATAGAGGACATGACCGGCAGAATGCTGGACAAAGCGGGCCTTGGCATGAAGGACGTGCGGCACGTGGTGGCGGTGGGCAATACCATCATGATGCACCTTCTGTTGGGCCTCGATCCCCGCCATATCGCCGCGTCTCCCTTCGCGCCGGTGTATACCCGGTCTGTGGACGTGCCGGCGGGGGCGCTCGGTATGACCCTGCCCCGGGCCATGGTGACGCCGGGACCCTGCGTGGCGGGATATGTGGGCGCGGACACCGTGGCGGCCATACTCTCCTGCGACATGGACAGATCGCCGGATATCCACCTGATGATCGACATCGGCACCAACGGGGAGATCGCCCTGGGGGGCCAGGGGGGCATCGTGTGCTGCTCGGCGGCGGCGGGCCCGGCCTTTGAGGGGGCCCACATACACTGCGGCAGCGGCGCGGCCCTGGGGGCCGTGGACTCCGTGAAGATCCACGACGGACAGGTGGACATCACCACCATCGGCGGCGCTGCCCCTGCTACCATCTGCGGCAGCGGCCTGGTGGACGCGGTGGCGGAGATGCTGAAGGAAGAGATCATCGACGAGACGGGCCGCCTGGACGAGGACGAGATCCCGGACGAGTACGCTGACCGGCTCATCGAGGTGGACGGCAAGCCCGCCTTCTCCCTGGACGGGAGAGGGGAGGAGGGCGTGTTCATCACCCAGAAGGACCTGCGGGAAGTCCAGCTGGCCAAGGCCGCCATCGCCGCGGGCATAGAGGTGCTCATGGAGAGCATGGGCATACGATACGGCCAGGTGAAAAGCCTGTATCTGGCCGGGGGCTTTGGCAACTACATCCGCCGGGAAAGCGCCGTGGAGATCGGGCTTCTGCCCAGCCAGATGCGGGATAAGATCGTGCCCGTGGGCAACGCGGCGGGCTCCGGCGCAAGGCGCATGCTCCTCTCCCGCCGGGACGAGGAGAGAGCCGCCCGCATCGCCGCCGATGCCAAATACATCGAGCTGTCCGCCCGGCCCGACTTCCAGGACAAATTCGTGGAAAATATGATGTTTGAATAATCGTCACGCAAAGGAGCTTACACTATGAATCCATACCTGATCGCCACCTCCTCCACCTCCGATCTGCCCAGCACCTATCTGGAGGCACACCATGTGCCCTTCATCAGCTACACCTTCACCGTAAACGACGAGCTGAGGCAGGACGACTGCCGGGAGGAATCCCGCCAGGCCATGTTCGAGGGCATGAGACGGGGCGACGATCTGAAGACCTCCATGATCAACGAGTACGAGTACTACGAGTTCTTCAAGTCTCTTGTGGACACCGGCAAGGACGTGCTGTTTGTGGACATGTCCGAAAAGATGTCCGCCTCCTTCCAGAATTCCAACCGGGCCGCCGAGACCATCCGAAAGGAATACCCGAACCAGAGGTTCTATGTGATGGATACCCGGTGCATATCCGGAGGCCTTGGCCTGCTGGTGATGAACCTGGTGCGGCTCATGGAGGCCGGAAAGAGCCTGGACGAGGTCATCGAGTGGGGCGAGAACAACAAGCTCAGGATCGCCCACCGGTTCACCGTGGACGACCTCAATTACCTCAAGCGGGGCGGCCGGGTGTCGAATGCCTCGGCCCTGGTGGGGTCTCTGCTCAACATCAAGCCCGTACTGTACGTGCCCGACGCGGGCACCCTGGACGTGGTCAAGAAGGCCCACGGCCGCAAAGCCGCCATGATGGCCATACGGGACGGGATCCTGCACGACCTGGAGAACATGGACAACCACGGCCGGGAGATGCTGATCCTCCACGCCGACTGCCTGAATGACGCCCAGTGGGTCCGGGATCAGGTTCGCGCCGCCATACCCGAGATGGGGGAGATCACCATCAGCAGTCTGGGCGTGGTCATCGGGGCCCACACGGGCCCGGGCCTGCTCACGGCCTTTTATCTGTGCGGCAGCCGCCAGCCCAAATAAATATATAAATGCAAAACAGAACCTGGTCGATAGAGACCGGGTTCTGTTTTTGCCTGTGCATGGCCCCTAAATGACCCAAAAATGACTTTTTGTAAAAGCCTCGAAAGAGACCTTGACAAACCATGTTCGGTTTTATATAATATGATTTGTCACACTTTTGTTATGGGGGCGTCACATATGAAAAAAGGCGACGATATGCGCGCCAAAATACTGGACGCGGCCGAGAGCCTGTTCTATCAGAAGGGCTACGAGGCCACCTCGGTGCAGGATATACTGGACGTGCTGTCCTTGTCCAAGGGCGGCTTTTATCATCATTTCGACAGCAAGCTGAAGCTCCTTGAGGCCATCAGCGAGAAGCGGTGCCAGGCCGCCGCCCGGGAGATGGAGGAGGCGCTTGACAAATGCCAGGGGGACGCGGTGGACGCCTTAAACGCCATGCTGGACGCCGGGGGCCTGTTCAAAAAGGAGAGCTCTGACTATCTGAGCCTTCTGATCCGGGTGGCCTACCGGGGCGAGGGCGGGGCTCTCAGAGAGCAGATGAAAAAGGCCACCATACGAAGCTGCGAGGCCGCCATGCGCCGGGTCGTCCACCGGGGCATAGAGGAGGAACTGTTTTATTCCCGTTATCCCGACGAGATCGGGGAACTTTTGCTGTCGCTTTTCGCCAATCTTACAGACGATCTGGCGGAGCTGATGGCCTCGGACGACGACTCCACCTCCAAGCTGACGGCGGCGCTCAACAAGCTGAACGTGTACCGCCACGCGGTGGAGCTGCTCCTGGGAGCGCCCTACGGACGGGTGCTGCTCTACGACATGACCCAGCTCTACGAGGCCGAGGCCGCCCTGAACCGGGCGTAACGCAGACAAAAGAAACGGGAGGAAACCGCGTTGAGCACGAGAAGAGAGAGACGGGAAAGAGCCAGAAAGATCAAAAGGAGGATCTGTCTTGCCCTGGGCCTCGCGGCCGTGATCTGCCTGGCCATGGTGTTGATCCCCAGGCTGTCCGCCGACCCCCAGGCCATGGCCACGCCCATAGACCAGGCCGCTGAGACGCCGGAGGTGACCCCCCAGGCGCAGGAGGGCCCGTCCCTTGAGGTGACGCCCGGCCCCGGGGAGGGGGAAGGGCAGGACACGGAAGCGGCGCAGGGCGATGCGGAAGAGACCGAACCGGCCGCAGACGATCAAGGCGAGGCGGAGGATACCGAAAAAGAGGAGCAGACGGAGCCCGCTCCGGCCCAGCCCGAGCCTGCCCCTGTGCCCAAGCCCCTGGAGGGCCTGATCATAGGCATAGACCCCGGCCATCAGGATCATCCCAATTATGAAAAGGAGGCCGTGGCCCCGGGAAGCTCCGAGATGAAGATGAAGGTGTCCGGCGGCACCGCCGGCGTGTCCACCCGCATTCCGGAATACGTGGTGGTGCTGGACGTGGGCATGCAGCTGAAAGCCCGGCTGGAAGCCCTGGGGGCCCAGGTGGTCATGACCCGGGAGAGCCACGACGTGGACATCTCCAACCAGGAGAGAGCCAAGATCTGCAACGACGCCGGGTGCCATCTGGTGCTCCGCCTTCACTGCAACGGCGCGGAGGACAAGTCCGTAAACGGCATTTCCCTGTTCATCCGGGCCACGGGCGAAGGGGCCGAGGAGGCCTTTGAGGCCGCGAAAGCGCTTCTGCCCGCCATGCTGGAGGAGACGGGGGCCAGGGACTTCCGCATCCACAAGAGCGACACCTACACGGGCCTCAACTGGTCCGTGCCTCCCTCCATACTGGTGGAGATGGGCTTCATGTCCAATCCCGAGGAGGATCAAAAGCTGTGCGACCCGGGCTATCAGGCCCTGCTGGTGGAGGGCATGGTGAAGGGCATCGCCCAGTATTTCGAACGGGACCTGACCGGCGCGGACCCGTCAGAGGCGGAGGAGACGGTGGACGTGCCGCCCCTGGACACCGAAAACTACGTGGAATAAGGCAATGCGGTGACAAATTGTTAATTATCCGGAAATACTATTGACTTCTGCTCTTTATCGTGCTAAAATCCCATCAACCGTTGAGGGAGAGTGAGTACTGATCGGGAAAGGCCGCATAGCGAGCCGCGGGCGGTGAAAGCGCGGCGGGCCGCCGGTGGGGAATGGACTCCTGAGGGCGAGCAGAAATCCGCATGGAGAGTATGTGAGACGGAGTAGGCGCTCCGACAACAAAGGCCAGCGCATGAATGTGCGCGCTAAGTGGGCGCGATACCGCGTCAAGCCGGGTGGCACCGCAGGAGCATACGCTTCTGTCCCAGCAAAACAGTTGGGACAGAAGCTTTTTTTGTCCCGGAAATGAGAAAGGAGAAACCG
This sequence comes from uncultured Eubacteriales bacterium, assembly GCA_902787475.1. GTDB lineage: Bacteria > Bacillota > Clostridia > Christensenellales > Aristaeellaceae > RUG13279. Next base: position 1,258 of record CADAGW010000051.1, on the reverse strand, counting down.
CCATGTCCAAGCAGCCTATTCCCTACAAGATCTATCTGGAAGAAAACGAGATCCCGAAGAATTGGTACAACGTCCGCTCCGACATGAAAAACAAGCCCGCGCCTCTTCTCAACCCCGGCACCGGCAAGCCCATGACCGCGGAGGAGCTCAGCCAGGTGTTCTGCAGCGACCTGGTGGCCCAGGAGCTGGACAACGACACCCGCTTCATCCCCATCCCCCAGGAGATCCAGGATTTCTACAAGATGTACCGCCCGTCCCCGCTGGTGCGGGCCTACTGCCTGGAAGAAAAGCTCAAAACCCCGGCCCACATCTACTATAAGTTTGAGGGCAACAACACCAGCGGCTCGCACAAGCTCAACTCCGCCATCGCCCAGGCCTATTACGCCAAGAAGCAGGGCCTCAAGGGCGTGACCACCGAGACCGGCGCGGGCCAGTGGGGCACGGCTCTGTCCATGGCCTGCGCGTATCTGGGCATCGACTGCAAGGTCTACATGGTCAAGGTGTCCTACGAGCAGAAGCCCTTCCGCCGGGAGGTCATGCGCACCTACGGCGCCACCGTGACCCCCTCGCCCTCCAACACCACCAATGTGGGCCGGGCGATCCTGGAGCAGTTCCCCGGCACCACCGGCAGCCTGGGCTGCGCCATCTCCGAGGCCGTGGAGGACGCCGTGACCCACGAGGGATACCGCTACGTGCTGGGCAGCGTGCTCAATCAGGTGCTGCTGCACCAGAGCGTCATCGGCCTTGAGGCCAAGGCGGCGCTGGACAAATACGGCATCAAGCCGGACATCATCATCGGCTGCGCCGGCGGCGGCTCCAACCTGGGCGGCCTCATCTCCCCGTTCATGGGCGAGAAGCTGCGGGGCGAGGCGGATTATCAGATCGTGGCCGTGGAGCCCGCCTCCTGCCCGTCCTTCACCCGGGGCCAGTACGCCTACGACTTCTGCGACACCGGCAAGGTGTGCCCCCTGGCCAAGATGTACACCCTGGGCAGCGGCTTCATTCCCGCCCCCAACCACGCCGGCGGCCTGCGCTACCACGGCATGAGCCCCATCCTCTCCCAGCTCTACGACGACGGCCTGATGGAGGCCCGCAGCGCCGTGCAGACCGACGTGTTCGCCGCCGCCACCGAGTTCGCCCGGTGCGAGGGCATACTGCCCGCCCCCGAGAGCAGTCACGCCATCAAGGCGGCCATGGACGAGGCCATCAAGTGCCGCGAGACCGGCGAGGAAAAGACCATTCTCTTCGGCCTCACCGG
>CADAGW010000050.1 GCA_902787475.1 uncultured Eubacteriales bacterium | reverse complement strand
TGGGCGAAATGCGGCGGAGTAAGCCCAATGAGCAAGGGAGCTTTTGGATATACGGATTCCAAAAGCGACCATTGCGAATTGAGGGTGAATCGTGCCGGAGAGAGCCCAATGAGCAAAGGAGTTTTTGAATATACGGATTTCAAAAACGACTATTGCGAATTGAGGAGCAGCGCCCAGCGCCTCCCCTCGTCCCCCCACGCCTCCCCTTACCTTACGTTTTTGATCCACCGGGTCACGGGGTAGCTGATCAAGGCGGAGACGAGGCCGATGCCGACCTGTATGGCGAACCGCTGCCACATATGGGCCTGTATGCGCCCCCGCACGTCGGTGAGGTAGGGCAGGGCGGTATCGAAGAACCATATGATCCACTGTTCGAGGAGCGACTGTATACGGGTGAGGGCCTGGAGCCAGCGCACCTGGGCGGCCATGAGGAACATAAGGCCCACCCCCATGGCGATGACGATCAGCAGGGGCTTATACCAGCGCACCCACACCGCGCCAATGAGGGTCCACAGCCCGGCGGTCATAAGGGACGTAGTGAACATTTCAAGCAGCGGCACCCACCAGTCGCTGAGCCCGCCGGTCAGAAGCACCTGCACTGTCCACTCCCGCTCCAATTGGAACCCGCACAGCCACAGCGTCCCCCGGCCCATCACCGGCAACAGCCAGGCGAAAAAGGCCATCATCAGGGACAGCACGAACAGATACCCCATACTTCCCAGCAGGATCCGCCGTCGGGTAAAGGACAGCGAGGCCAAGAACCGCCTCTCCCGCCACACCAGCCACACTGCCATACCGGCGATAAAGGTGCGCATCAGGGGATAGCTGGTAAAGGTGGATGGGTCGTCGTATATGCGCATGCCCCCGGCGGCCCGGCGCAGCTCCCCGCCGGACGCGGAGTTGGTCACGGGCATCACCCGCTCCATCAAAAACAGGGCGTACATGGACAGGGCGAACACGGCGACGAGGAACAGGACCAGCTTTTTCCAATGCCGCCGGAAGAAATATCCCGTCAGGGCGAACATCATTCCTCGCCCCCTTCCGTGAGATACACAAACAGCTTCTGAAGGGATATGGGCCGCTCCTGGGCCGCACCGGCGTCAAAGCCCGCGCCCTTTCGCACCACCCGCATGGGCTCCCCCTCCGCCGTCACGCCCTTCGCTATGACCCTGCACCCCTTGCACAGGGCGAAGTCCTCCTCCCGGCCCACCAGCACGGCGTGGCTGGCCACCAGCTCCCGGGCGTTTTCGTGCACCAGCACCCGCCCCTGATCCATCACCACCGCGTCGTCAAACAGCTCCGCGCCCTCGTCGATCAGGTGGGTGGACACGATGAACGTGCGGGGATGCTCCCTCTGATCCTTCCGAAGCTCCATATAGAACTGCTCCCGGGCCACCGCGTCCAGCCCCAGACTGGGCTCGTCAAACAGGGTCAGCTCGCACCTTGACGCCAGCCCCACCACCAGCCCCAGAGCGGACTCCATGCCCCGGGACAGCTGGCGGCACCGCTTCTTTTTGTCCAGGCCGAACGCCTCCATCAGGTGGGCGGCGTATTCGTCGTCCCAGGCGGGATAGGCCGCCCGGGCGGCGGCGAGCACGTGGGCCGCCCTGGCCCCGGTGGGATACATGTTCTTCTCCCGTATGTAGCACAGGTGCCTGAGCACCTCCTGGTTTTCAAAGGGCTTCTGGCCAAAGAGGTACAGATCCCCCTTCCTCACCGGCATGGCGGCGGACACCAGGTTCAACAGCGTGGTCTTTCCCGCCCCATTTTTGCCCAGCAGTCCGTATATCCGCCCCTGGGGCAACAGCAGATCCACTCCCCGCAGGGCCCGGCTGCGGCCATAGGAATAAGAAAGACGGCCCGCTTCCAGGGCGGGCAGCTGCGTTTTCACGACACATCACCTACCTTTGTATGAAGCGAGCCGTACAGTGCGCCATGGGATCAGGCGGGTATGGGCTTGCCGTCCTTGTTGAACAGGGGAAGCCACTGCAAAAACTGTATGTCGGTCCGGTTCTTGGCGGGGCCTTCGGCCAGCACGGCCATGCGCCCGGCCACGATGCCGCCCGCCTCCCGGATCAGATGCTCCAGGGCGATCAGAGACTCGCCGGTGCTGATCACGTCGTCCACGATGAGCACCCGCTTGCCGCGGATGGACGCCGCGTCGTCGCCGTCCAGGCACAGGGTCTGCTCCTTGGCGGTGGTGATGGAGCGCACGGTGGTGCTGAATATATTCTTCATATAGAGCTTGGCGCTCTTACGGGCGATGAGGTAGTTGTTGCGTCCGGCCTGCCGGGCCATCTCATACACCAGGGGAATGCCCTTGGACTCGGCGGTGATCAGCACGTCGTATTCCGGGGCGATCTTGTTCAGCTCCCGGGCGCAGGCCACGGTCAGCTCCACGTCGCCGAATATGACGAATGCGCCGATGAACAGATTCTCGCTGAGGGGGCAAAGGGGCAGCTGGCGCTTGAGGCCGGCGATTTCGATTTCATAATCCATATTCAATCATCTCCTGATACTATTCTATCGGATTTCCCGCGGTTTGTCAATGGGCCGCAGTCTTTTTGGCCCCCCGGAGGGTAGATGCGATCTGGTTGGCCAGCTGATCCGCCTCTGCCCGGTTTTCCTCCTCGGCCTGGGTCTCCAGCACGTACAGCCCGCCGTCTATCTCCGCCACCAGGAACACGCCGTACATTTCGGCCCCGTCCTCGTCGGTGTACGCCCCGGAAAACCGGGACGCCTCGCCGCCGGGGAAGGCGAACCGGCGCACCATGGCGGAGGTCTCCCCCTTCTGGGGCAGCAGGCTCAACAGATACGCGGTCAGGCTCTCCCGGGTCAGTTCCTCCCCCTCGAAGGGCCGGATCACCGCCTGGGCCGATCCGTCCCGCCGGGCCACGTACAGCCAGCCCCCCACCTCCGCCGCGCCGCAGTCCTCCGGCAGGGTGAAGCCCAGGGGCATGGAGACGCTCTCTATCTCCGTCATGGCGCTGAGGCGGCCCTTCAGGTCACCTATCTGCGCCGTCAGGTCGGTCTTGTCCTTCTCGGCCTGGGCCGTGGCCTGCTCCAGATGGAAGTCCGCCGCGTCCAGCCACTCCTCTGTGATCTCCAGCGTCTCCTTGGTGGCGGCCAGAGATTCCGTCAGCCGGGCGGCCTGGCCCTGGGCAGCCGTCAACTGCTCCGTAAGGGACGCGTTCTCCGCCTGGGCGGCGGTCAGCTCCTTCTGGGTGGCCGTCCACTTCTGCGCCGTGGCTCCGGACTGGGTCAAAAGGTCCTTATTCTCCCCCTCCAGGGCGGTCACCCTGGCGGAAAGGTCGGCTTCATTGGTTTTGGAGGCGTCCAGCTGTGCCGCCAGCGCCGCCTGGCGGGTATTCAAAGCGGTGAGCCTTTCCCGGAGAACGGCCCCGCTTTCCCGGCTGGCGGACAACTGCTCCGTCAGCGCGGCCCCGTTGGCTTGGGAGGCGGCGAGCTGTTCCGTCAGAGTGGCCTCGCTGGCCTGTAAAGCAGTCAACCGCTCTGTGAGCGCGGCCTCGCTGGCCTGGGACGTGGCAAGCTGTTCCGTCAGAGTGGCCTCGCTGGCCTGTGAAGCAGTCAACTGCTCTGTGAGCGTGGCTTCGCTGGCTTGGGAGGTTGCCAGCTGCTTTGTCAGCGCCGCCTCGCTGGCTTGGGACGCGGTGAGCTGTTCGGTGAGCGCCGCCTCGCTGGCCCGCAGGGTGGTCACCTGTTCGGTGAGCGCCGCAGCGCTTTCCTCCGACGCCGATAGCGCCGTCTCCGCCTCCTGCGCCTTGGCGTCCGATGCGGCCTTCTCGGCCTCCAGCGCCTGGTACTGACTGGTCAGAGTCTCATTCTCCCCGGCCAGCCTGCCGTTTTCCGCCGCCAGAGCGTCCTTCTCCGCCTCCAAGGCCTGATATTCCTGGGCGGTGTACATATCGCCCTGGGCCCTCTCCAGGGCCTGCAGGCGCATAAAGCACCACACCCCGCCCACCAGCGCGGCCAGGGCCACGATCAAGCAGGCGACGAGGAACCCCCGCCCCCGGCCGGAACCAGCGCCCTCCGGAGCGTTCATGCTCTCTCCCCCGTGCGGGCCTCCAGCCTGTCGATGGTCACCTGGCCCTCATGGAGCGTCAGCTCCCAGGTGCCGTCCTTGGTGACCACGTGCCGCTGGTCGTCTCCCAGCTCCCGCATCCACTGCCGGGTCTCCAGGGTCTTCCAGGGGCCCTTGCCGGGATACAGGGGGTCTATGGTGTTGTCAAACAGCCAGGTGGGCGCGTTCCACAGGCACACCTCCGGCTTCATGGCGGCGTACACGTCCCTCTCCACGCCATTCTGCCCGTGGTGGGCCATCTGGGCGATGTGGCACTTGAGGCCGCTTCCGTAGGTCTTGAGCAGTCGGCGGCCCCCCTCTATCCCCAGATCCCCCAGGAATATGGCGCTGACGCCCTCTCCGTCCAGACGCCACACGGTGGTGGAGTTGTTGATGAAGTTCTCGTGCTCCTCCTCCACAAAGGTCTGAAGGCAGGTCATCGTGGCCCCGCCCAGGTCGATCACGTCCCCGGCCCTGGACTCGATGTGCTCCGGGTTCCAGGCCTCCATCATGGTCGCCGGCTCCCATTCGCCGCCATCGTATTTGCGCACGTTCTCCGCCTTGGGGAAGGTATACACCAGATGCTCCACCGTGAAGTCGACGCCCAGCCTGGGCAGCAGGGACAAAAAGGCGTTGCAGTGGTCGGAGTGTACGTGGGTGAAAAACCAGTATTTCACGTGAGGCTTACCGCCTCCGTACCGGCGCAGAAGCTCCAGCATGTGCACGCCGTCGCACACGTTGCCGCCGTCGATACAGCTGATGCTCCCGTCCGGGGCCACCAGCACGTAGCCCATCATCTGGGTGGGGGACTGATGCGCGTTCTGTATGATCTTCATGCTCATTCCTCCCCCGTTTACGGATGCAGCACGGTGCCCATGGCCTCGCCCCGGGCCACCGCCGCCACGTTGGACAGATCCTTCATGTTGAACACCCGTATGAAGGGCACCTTCCGGGACTTGCATATCTCAAAGGCGGTCAGATCCATCACGCCCAGCCGCCGGTCTATGGCCTCGTCGTAGGTCAGCTCCGGTATCACCTGAAGCCCCGGGTTCTTCCGGGGGTCGGCGGGATACACGCCGTCCACGTCGGTGCCCTTGAACAGGGCGTCGCAGTGGAGCTCCGCGCAGCGCAGGGCCGCCGCGGTGTCGGTGCTGAAGAAGGGGTTGCCGCTGCCGCCGGCCAGAAGCACGATCTCGCCCCTGTCCATGGCCTCGCCAGCCCTGGCGGCGGTGTAGAGCTCGGCGAACCGGTTCATCTCCTGGGCCGTGAACACCCGGGCCTTTCCGCCCAGAGATATGATGGCGTCCTGCACGGCCAGGGCGTTGAGTACCGTGGCCAGCATGCCGATCTGATCCGCGTTTACCGGATCCATGCGGTCTGAAAACCGGCCCCGCCATATGTTGCCGCCGCCGATGACCACGCCCACCTGGCAGGAGGCGGACACCTCCAACAGCATCCGGGCCGTTTCCAATATCCGCCCCTCCTCAAAGCAGGGGCTCATGTTCTTCTGGATCTTGCCGAGGTCCGCGGGGGCCAGCGTTTCGCCGCTGAGCTTGATCAGTATCCTCTTATACAAAACCATCCCTCCCATTCACGCTTCCTATTGTACACTCTTATTCCTTTCTTTGTCAAGGCAATGGGCCGTTTCTGTGAAAATCCCTCCCGGGGGAATTGCCAAGGGGCGGCGGGACGTGTATAATGGATATACAGGCCGGGAGCGGAGACCGTTCCCCGGTTTTTCACGAAAGAAGAGACGGCACATGAACGACGAAAAGATATTGGGCATCATACTGGACATGGGCGGGGCCATGATCCGGAGCGGCGCGGAGACCCACCGGGTGGAGGACAGCCTCTACCGCCTCTGTCACAGCTACGGCTTCACCGCCTGCAATATCTGGGTGGTGCCCAGCAACATACAGGCCACCGTCACGGCCTCCGGCGGCCGGGACCTGACCCTGATCCGCCACAGCCGCCGCACGGGGGTAAACTCCGAGCGGCTGGACAAGCCCAACGACCTCTCCCGCCGGGCCTGCGCCGAGAAGCCCGGCCCGGAATCGCTGAAGGCCCAATTCGACCAGGCCCTCGCCACCGCCCCCCGGCCCCGGTGGGTGGACTACGGGGCGGGCGTACTGGCCGGGGCGGGCTTTGGGGTGTTCTTTAACTGCGACGCCCTGGATGCCCTCACGGCGGTGATGGCCTCCCTGCTCATCACGTATCTGGTGCGGGTCCTGGGCAGGCGGGAGGAAAACCCGCTGATTCTGAACTTTCTCGTCTCCTCGGTGGCGGAGCTGTTCATACTCCTGGCGGTGCGCCTGGGCCTCGGGCACCACGCGGGCTACATTACGGTGGGCGTGGTGATGCTGCTGATCTCCGCCCTGGGGGCCACCAACGGTCTTAGGGACCTTGTGCACCTTGACACCCTCTCGGGGGTCATGAACATCACCGCCTCCCTCACCGGGGCCATGGGAATCGCCCTGGGCATCGCACTGCCCCTGCTCCTTTTGCGGGGCTGGGGAGACAACGAGATCATGGTATTAAACCCCAGCGTGCCGGTGGAGCTGATCTCCTGCACGGTGGCCTGCGTGGGCTTCGCCCTGTGGTTTCACGTAAAGGGCAGGCGGGTGCTCTTCTGCGGGCTGGGGGCGCTGGCCACCTGGTCGGTGTTCCTTCTGTGCCTGCGCCTTACGGGCAGTCCCTTCGCCGCCACCTTCTTCGCCTCGGTGTTCTGCGGGTTCTACGCCCAGATCATGGCCCGGCTCCACAAATCCCCGGCCACCATATTCCTCACCGTCTGCGTGTTCCCCCTGATCCCCGGCGCGGCGCTGTATTATATGATGTACGGCTTCGTCACCCGGGACATCGCCTTCGCCCTGGGCAAGGGAGCGGAGCTGCTGCTCAACTGCTTTGGCATCGTGCTGGGGTGTATGGCCGTGGAGGTGGCCAACAAATACATCTGGCGCTGACTTTCCATCCGCGCAAAAAAGGAGAAGCCGCGTGCGTTTGCGGCCTCTCCTGATTTTTTATCGGATCTTATTTGGCTCCGGCGGTCTGGGCGGCGACTTCCGCGGCCAGATCGTTGACCTTCTTGGTCAGGCCCTCGCCCATCTTGTAGCGGACGAAGCGGACCACGTCGGCGCCGGGCACCTTCTGCTGGATCATCTTCTCCACGGAGATGTCCATGTCCTTGACGAAGGGCTGCTCCAGCACGCAGATCTCCTTGTAGAACTTGGCCACGCGGCCTTCCACCATCTTCTCGATGATCTTCTCGGGCTTGCCTTCCTCGCGGGCCTGAGCGGCCAGGATGGCCTTCTCATGCTCCAGATGGGCGGGATCCACTTCGCTGCGGCGCACATACTCGGGGGCCACAGGGGAAGCGGCGGCGATCTGCAGGGCCACGTCGTGGATCACAGCGTTCAGGGCGTCGCCCTTCTCGCCGCTCATTTCCACCATCACGCCCACGGTGCCGCCCATGTGGATGTAGGTATCCACCTTGTTGTCGTTGCCGGCGAAGCGGGCGAAACGGCGCACGGTGATCTTCTCGCCGATGGTGGCCACCTTGGCGGTGATCAGATCCTGCACGGTCTGCTTCTCGTCAAACTGGGAGGCCAGCAGGGTCTCCACGTCCGCGGGATCGGTCTTCACCACCTGCATGGCGATGTCGTTCAGCAGGCCCTTGAACTCGTCGGTCTTGGCCACGAAGTCGGTCTCGCAGTTCAGCTCCACCAGAGCGGCGGTGTTGCACTTGTCGCAGTAATACGCGCCCACAGCGCCTTCCGCGGCGATGCGGCCGGCCTTCTTGGCGGCGGAGGCCAGGCCCTTCTCGCGCAGGTAATCGGCGGCCTTTTCCATGTCGCCATCGGTCTCCACCAGGGCCTTTTTGCAGTCCATCATGCCGGCGGCGGTGCGCTCGCGCAGCTCTTTGACCATTGCGGCGGTAATCGTCATGATATTGTCCTCCTTACAGAACGGATACGAGGGGGACTGGCCCCCTCGAAAAGTACAGATCAGGCTTCGGCGGGGGCTTCCTCGGCGGCGGGAGCGGCGGGCGCTTCCTCAGCGCCGTCCTCGCCCTGACGGCCTTCCAGCACGGCGTCGGCGATCTTGCCGGCGATCAGCTTGACAGCGCGGATGGCGTCGTCGTTGCCGGGGATCACGTAGTCGATCTCGTCGGGGTCGCAGTTGGTGTCCACGATGCCGATGGTGGGGATGCCCAGGCGGCGGGCCTCAGTCACGGCGATGTGCTCCTTGCGGGGGTCAACGATGAAGATGGCGCCGGGGAGCTTCTTCATTTCGCGGATGCCGCCCAGGTTCTTCTCGAGCTTTTCCCGCTCGGCCAACAGCTTGATGACTTCCTTCTTGGGCAGCACCTCGAACTGGCCGTTCTTCTCCATCTGGTCGATGGCGTTCAGCCGGTCGATACGGGTGCGGATGGTGCGGAAGTTGGTGAGCGTGCCGCCCAGCCAACGGTTGTTCACAAAGAACATGCCGCAGCGCTTGGCCTCGGACTCGATGGATTCCTGGGCCTGCTTCTTGGTGCCCACGAACAGGATGCTCTTGCCTTCCAGGGCCACGTCACGGGCGAAGAGATAGGCTTCGTCGATCTTGCGAACGGTCTTCTGCAGATCGATGATGTAGATGCCGTTGCGCTCGGTGAAGATGTACTGGGCCATCTTCGGGTTCCAGCGGCGGGTCTGATGGCCGAAATGTACGCCGGCCTCCAGCAGCTGCTTCATGGAAATGACTGCCATATGGGTTTCCCTCCTTTGTTTTTACCGCCCCCCGCTTCCCGCTCCCCGGCCACCCTTTGGGCACACGCCGGGAAATCCACGGGGGTGAGTACTCCGAATCCTGATTATATCAAAAAAATCCCGTTTCCACAAGGGAAAACGGGAAATTTTACACAAATCGCTTTCTTTTATCCGGCGGAGCGCCGCCGACAGGGGATCATTTGATCCCCGTCACCTCGATGCCCTCTCCGCTGTATATTCCGCCCACCTCCGCCTGGCTTCCGGCCTCCGGCGCGGGCCCGTCAAAGAGGCAGATCACGGCAGTGCCGTCCTCAAGCGTCAGGGTAAATCCGCCCTCCGTGACCTCCGCCACGGCGCCCTTACAGGTCACCATGTCTCCCTCCGCGGCCTCCCCAAGCGGAGAAGCCTTGTCCGACAGGAAGGGGGAATTGGCCTCTATGACCTCCGCCAGCTTGTCGTGGAGGCCCTTGTTTGACCCCACCTGGTCAAACACCTTATATCCCCGCCCGTCCAGCACCACCAGATAGGGTATGTAGTCGGAAGGAAAGGTATCCATCAGCATGACGCCCTCCAGATCCAGCGCCACGTCGAAGGTATACCCCGCCTCCTCCATAAAGGCGGCCACGTCCTCCTCATATTCCCCCGCGTTCACGGCCAGCACGGCGGCCTCCTCCGGGTACTCATTTTGGATGGTTTCCAGCACCGGCATCTCATCGATGCACCCGGGGCACCAGGTGGCCCACATGGACAGTATCAGCACCTTCCCCCGGTAATCGCTGAGGCGAAGCGTCTCCCCGCCCAGTCTGTCCAGCTCCGCGTCATAGGGCCCATCCTGGGCCAGGGCAGCCCCGGCCACGCACAGCGCGAGGCACAGGGTCAAAAGGATAC
>CADAGW010000049.1:18959-19386 GCA_902787475.1 uncultured Eubacteriales bacterium | reverse complement strand
AGGCGTCCGGGTATCTGGCCAACCATAGAGCGCGGGACCTGCCCGCGCCGGCCTTTACCCCCGAAGAGGCGAAGCAGATGGCGGACAGCCGGCTGACGCTGGGAACTACCCGTCTGTGCGTGATCCCCAGGGACGGAGAAGGCGAGGCATACTGCTACGAGATCGGCGCCTGGCAGGGGGAGGACAAGTACCTGATCTACATAAACGCCATGACCGGGGAGGAAGAGGAAGTCCTGCGGATCATGGAGGATCAAAACGGCGAGGTGGCGGCGTGACGAAAATTCGACGGGATTCGGGGCGGTTTTCTGTACAGAATATACAAATATTCGGGGGAATGTCGGAATGTGTCGAAATATTCATGCATGAATGAGTAAGAAAAAAGAAGGAGAAACAAAAGAAATATAGAATACATACACCGCAGTGTGCA
>CADAGW010000049.1:0-18951 GCA_902787475.1 uncultured Eubacteriales bacterium | reverse complement strand
AATACATACACCGCAGTGTGCATATACATATTTTATAAATATGCACAAATGCGGAGGGGATACCATGGCGGATTTCAGAAGAAGCGCTCAACGGGACATGCGCAATTCCGGGCAGAAGCTGCGGGACAAAAAGAGGACGCTGGTGGTGGCGGCGCTGATGGCGGCGGCGGTGGTTGGCTTCGTGCTGTTCGGCCTGTCGCAGGCCGGGCTGAAGGACGTTCGGGAGGACATGCGGCAGATGGTGCAGGAGCAGCTGGACGGGGCCGTGACCGCCTATTCGTGCATAGACCTGCGCTCCTCCAACGTGGAGGGGGACATACTGCCCCCCATGCGAAAGCACTTTGACTACGCCCAGGCCCTGGACAACGCGGTGGTGATCCTCTTTGGCAACCGCTACGAGACCTTCGACGACGCCATATTCCTGCGCTTTCAGGACGCCATGAGCCAGTACGACCAGCTCAACAAGCGGGGTCAGTCCACCAGGGCGGCCAGGGAGGCACTGGATGCGTGCATGGGAGAGCTGTCCAAGAACCTTGGCGCGCTGGACGCCCGGGGCAACCTGGTGGATAAGTGACCGCAGGATGCAAAAAAGGCCGCGGCTGGCGCGAGGAGCGCCGTGCCGCGGCTGGTTGTATTGTTAGCGGATGATCTGAACTTCCTTGGGAGCGTCCACCGTGACGCCGTGCTTGTCGGCCCTGACGTGCACCGGGCCGTAGGGGGTGGGGTAGGAGCCCTCCGCCCACTCCAGACCGCACAGTTTGGGCTGAATGGAAATGGCCCTGCAGCCGGGCTTCTCCACCCGGATGCCCAGCACGTACCGGGTCAGGAAGGGCGCGGGACCGCTGGCCCAGGCGTGGCACAGGGAGTGGCGAAGCTTTACGTAGCAGTACGCGCCGAAGTCGCCGTGGATGTCCTTTTTGCCCTCGGGCACCACCTGGTCGATGGGGGCGGCGTTCTCCGTCCAGTCCAGATTGAAGTCCTCCCAGAAGGTGGTGGCGCCCAGGTCCAGCATGGCGCCCCAATACTGCTTCATGTCCCGAAGGGCTCCCTGAAGATCGCCGGCCTCCGCCTTGGCCGCCAGAGTGGCCCAGCCCAGGAAGGTGCTGTAGCCGTGGGCCTGGCCGGGCTCGATGACCTTGTCGTTCATGTCCTTGGGATCCGCCAGGCCCCACAGGGCCATGAGAGCCGCACCCTGCTTGGAGCCGCCGTGGTCAGGGGTGACGGAGGCGACCCTGCCGCGGCACTCTTCGCAGAAGGCAGCGGTTTCCGCATCGCCCATCTCCCGCATCATGAAGGCGGTCTTTTCAAAGGCCCGGGCCAAAAGAGCCTGCTGGCCCGCATGGATGCCCACCGGGTTCTCGCTGTTGGGCCAATCGAGGAAGGGATGGGGCAGGGTCTCATGATTGTCGGGGCCGATGAATCCGGCCACGTGGTGGATCAGATCCTTCATATAATCGTGCTGGGCCTTGAGGTACTCAAGGTCGCCGGAGCTCTGATAGAAGGCCTCATGGGAGATGAGCCACCACAGGGAATAGGTGGGCATGCCGTTCATCCAGCCGGTGGGCGGGGTGATGGTCTTGTGGATGTCCAGGCTTCGGCGAAGTATCTCGTGGGGTCCGAAGGCGGAGAGTATGGTGAGCTCGGAGGGATATATGTCTCCGCACCACACAAGTCTGTCCCGCTTGATGCCGTCCCACAGGTATTCCTGCATGTTCATGTGGGCGGTGTAGACGGCGGTGTCGTATATGTCGTTGATCCGCTCATCGCTGCAGCGGAAGGTGCCTGTCTGGGGGATGTCCCGATAGGTCCACACGCCCTCGATCATGTACAGAACGATGCTGGCGTCGTCGTCCAAAAGCTCCACGTTCAAAAACCGGAAGCCGGTCTCGTTGGTCTCGTTGGCGGAGAGGAAGCCCACGTTCAACAGCACGTCCCGGTTGGCGTGGTCGTTGGTGGAGCCCTTCTCCGGCCATGGGGTCATGGCCTCGGACACGGACTCGCCAAACCGGAGGCGAAGGTTCACCCGGTTGCCTTCCTTGGGCTTTACATACCAGGAATATATGCGGGCGGAGCCGGGGATCTCCCGTCCGAAGTCCACCAGCACGCTGGCATGCTCGCCGGTGGTGTTGGTGAGCACGCAGGCGGGCCAGAAGGGGGGCCTTTCCAGGGAGATCTGGCTGGGCCGGGGCTCAAGCAGATGCTCCGCGCCCTCCACAGAGCCGGTGGTGCGCACCACCCGGACGGGAACGATATATTTGCGGACCCGGGGATCGGTATCGAAGGGTTCAGGACAGAACATGGTCTCATCCTCCTGCAAAGATCTGGCGAAAAGGGGCCGGGGGGCCGATTTCCGGAGATATTATACTGTATTTGTGCGAAAAAGGCAAGTAAAACAACAGAATTCCGGTTGACAAGAAAGGCTTTGGGCACTATAATAATAACTGTCATGCAAAGGAGAGGGCAATGAAGGAGATTTCCATCTGCTGCGTGGGCTGGGAAAAGGAAGGCCTGACGCTGGAGGCCGCGGGACATATCGAGGCGGCGGACGCGGTGATCCTGAGGACGGAGAGATGCGGCCTGGGGTCATATCTGCGGGAGCGGGGGATCGACTTTCAGGCGCTTGACTCCCTCTATGACCGGTGCGAGGACTTCGACCAGCTGGACGACATGATCGAGGAGGCGGTGGTATCCGCCGCAGAGGACAAAAGGGTGTACTACGCCACGCCCACTCTCTCTGACCGGGCCGCGGCCCGGATCCTCCGGAAATACCCCGAGGCCAGGGGCGACGTCGCCCTGTACGCCCTTTCTCCCTGCCAGACGGTGACGGCCTCCGACTGGGAGAGGCTGGAGCCCAACGCCCGGCAGGACGCGGTGGTATACGAGATCACGGACGCTCTGCTGGCGTCGGAGGTCAAGCTCCGGCTCATGGAATCCTACGGCGACGAAGCGCCGGTGTATTTCAGACGGCCCGGCGGCGGGATCGAAAGGACTGTGCTTTCGGACCTTGACCGGATGGGGGAGTACGACCATCGGTGCGCCGCGGTGATCTGCGGCGGGGAGGAGTACAGCCGCAGAAACGTCCTGGATCTGCATGACCTGATGGACGTGATGGCCCTTCTTCGTGACAAATGTCCCTGGGACGGCCAGCAGACCCACGAGAGCCTCAAAAAGTACCTCCTTGAAGAGGCCTACGAGACCATAGACGCCATTGACCGGGACAGCGACCCGGACATGTGCGAGGAGCTGGGGGACGTTCTTTTCCAGGTAGCCTTCCACGCCCAGATCGCCAAAGAGCACGGAGCCTACGGGATGCGGGACGTGGTGGACGGCATCTGCCGGAAGATGATCCGGCGGCACGTGCACGTGTTTGGCGGCGTGAAGGCAGAGACCGCCGAAGAGGTGGCAAGGCTTTGGCAGCAGGTCAAAAGGCAGGAAAAGAAGGAGAGGACGCCCTCTGAGGCCATACGGGACCTGCCGGTGTATCTTCCCTCCCTCATGCTGGCCCAGAAGGCCATAAAGCGGGCCAGGGAATACGGCCTGCCCCTGCCGGGAAGCAGGGAGCCCGATACGGCGCGGATACTGGACGCGCTTTCAAGCGCGGACACAGACGCCGAGACGGCCCTTCACGGGGCCATAGTCAATTGGATGCAGCGGATTCAAACCGAATCCGATTTGGATCATACATCATCATAATATGGAGGAATATGAACTATGAATCGTACCGATTTGGCCAAAAAGGTTGGAGAGACCACTGGTCTGGACAAGAAACAGGCTGACGCCGCCGTGAAGGCTGTGTTCGACGCCATCGAGGCCGCCCTGGTGGAGGGCGAGAAGGTCAGCATCGTGGGCTTCGGCTCCTTCGAGACCAAGGTCCGCGCCGCCCATGAAGCCCGCAACCCCGCCACCGGCGAAAAGGTGCAGGTGCCCGAGACCCGTTCCGCTTCCTTCAAGGCCGGCCGCACCCTCAAGGAGAAGCTGGGCTGATATGAGGCTGGACAAATACCTGAAGGTTTCCCGGATCATCAAACGGCGCACCGTGGCCAACGAGGCCTGCGATATGGGCCGGGTGACTCTGAACGGCCGGGAGGCCAAGGCCGGAGCCGAGGTCAAGGAGGGCGACGTGATCACCCTCCGATTCGGCGACCGGGTGTCGAAATATGAAATCGTGTCGGTCAGCGAGCACGCCGCCAAGGCGGACGCGGCGCTGATGTACAGACAGGTCGAATGATGGACAACAGCAAAACCAGAGCGATCGTGGTGGCGGCTGGCCGGGGCACCCGGTTCGGCCGCCCCTATAATAAGATACTGCACAGAATGGGCGGCGAGACGATATTGTCCCGCTGTCTTCGCGCTTTGCGCAAAAGCGGGCAGTTTGGCGGCGGCATATGGTGCGTCACCGCCCCGGACGAGACGGAAAAGGTAAAAGAGGAGCTTCAAAAGGACGGCGCTCTTTCGCTGGTCTCGGCCTTTGTGCCCGGCGGGGACACCCGCACCCAGTCCGTGCGGCACGGCCTCGCGGCCCTTCCGCATGATACGGACATCGTGGCCATACACGACGCCGCCAGGTGCTTCGTGCCGGAGACGGTGGTATCCGCCTGTGTACTCTCCGCCCGGGAGACGGGCAGCGGCGTGCCCGCCACGCCGGTCACCGACACGGTGAAGGAAGCCATAGACGGCAGGGCGTTTCATACCCTGGACCGCTCCCACCTTCGGTGCGTGCAGACGCCCCAGACCTTTCGATACGATCAGATTATGCGCGCGTATGCCCGCTTCGCCGGGGAAGCAACCGATGACGCGGCGGTATACGAGCGGGAATACGGGCAGGTGACGCTGGTGGAATTGCCGGAATGCGCGGAAAACAAAAAGATCACCCATCCCTCCGACGACCGGGACCCCGGCCAGGCGTTCAGGATCGGCATGGGGTACGACGCCCACCGGCTGGTGGAGGGCAGAGCCCTGATCCTGTGCGGGGTCAATATCCCCTATGAAAAGGGCCTTCTTGGCCATTCCGACGCGGACGTGGCGGTGCACGCCCTGATGGACGCCCTTCTGGGGGCGGCGGGTCTTGGCGACATAGGCAAGCTCTTTCCCGACTCCGACCCGGCATACAAGGGCATATCGTCCATAGAGCTGCTAAAGCGGGTGTGCGCCCTGCTTCATGCCCATGGCTATCGGCCCGGCAACTGCGACGTGACCATCGTGGCCCAGCGGCCAAAGCTGATGCCCTACCGGGAGGAGATGGCACGGAACCTGGCCGCCGCCATGGGGGCGGATATCAGCCAGGTCAGCGTCAAGGCCACCACCACCGAGGGAATGGGATTTGAGGGCGAGGGGCTGGGCATATCGGCCAGCGCAGTGGCCCTGATCAGATAGGAGGCACATATGCTTGGAATCATCGCGGCCATGGAGGAGGAGCTTCAGGCCCTGATCCGCCTGCGGGGCGGCGCGGTCAAGCAGACCGTATGCGGCATGGACTTTTACACCGACGGCAGTATGGTGGCCGCCCTGAGCGGCATCGGCAAAGTGAACGCCGCCATCTGCGCTATGACCATGATTCTGACCTACAAGGTGGACGCCATACTCAACATCGGCTCCGCCGGGGGACTGGTGCGCGGCATGCGGCCCGGCGACCTGGTGGTGGCGGACGCTGTGGTCCAGCACGACCTCATCGTATTTGAGCCGATGGCCATGACCTGTCAGTGCGACAAAGCCATGGCCGACAGGCTGTATTCGTTGGCGGGGGAGAGGACGTACCGGGGTCTCGTGGCCTCCGGCGACCACTTCATAAGCGATCCGGCGGAACAGGCGGCTCTGTCTGAAAGGCTCGGCGCGGTGGCCTGCGACATGGAGGCGGGAGCCATAGGCCGCTGCTGCGCCATGAGCGGCGTGCCCTTTGCCGTGGCCAGGGGCATATCCGACAACGCGGACGAGAACGCCTCCATGTCCTTTGAAGCCTGCCTGCGCCTGGCCTCCGAGCGGGCCGCAAAGGCGGCGCAGGCCTACATACAGTCCACAGATTGTTAATTTATCGGAAATTCTATTGCGCCTCGGGCCGTCATGGACTATAATAGTCAAAGATGGTCAATACGAGGTGTTTTTTATGGCTCAATTAAGCGATACCATAGAGCAATTCATAAAGGATCTGATGAGCGGGGACGTGCAGGTGGAGCTGCGGCGCAACGAGCTGGCCCAGCATTTCGGCTGCGCGCCGTCCCAGATCAACTATGTGCTGGCCACCCGGTTCTCGGTGGATCACGGATATGTGATCGAGAGCCGTCGGGGCGGCGGGGGATACGTGCGCATCGTGCGCATGGCCCAAAGGCCCGAGGGGAATCTGCTTTCCCTGCTTCTCAACCGGGTGGGGGACAGCGTGTCCGAGGAGGTGGCCACGGCCATAATCCATCACCTGCTGGAGCAAAAGATCATAACCTTGAACGAGGCCCGCATCATGCGAGCCGCCATAGCCCAGAGCGCCCTGACGCTGCCCGTCAGCGCCAAGGATACCCTCAGGGCCGGAGTGATGCGCGGCATGCTGGTGCAGGCGTTCCGTAACGCGGAGGGAGGCGACAGGCAGCATGATGTGTGACGAATGCGGCGAGCGGCCGGCCAGCATACGGCTGACCACCATCGTGGGCGGAGAGAGGATCGAGAAAAACCTGTGTCCCCAGTGCATGGCCCGCCTGCAGGGCGCCATGCCCGCGCTGAATATGAAGGCCATCACGGGCCTGTTGGCCGGCATGCTGGCTGGGAAAAAGCCCGTGAAGGAGCCGGACAAGGAGGATCAGGGCCCCCTGCCGGATCTGACGTGCGAGGGCTGCGCCCTGACCTATCGGGAGTTTGTAAACCGGGGAAGGGTGGGCTGTGCCCGGTGCTACGAGGCGTTCCGCGAGCCCCTGATGGGCATGCTGGAGCGGGCCCACGGCCACACCCAGCACATTGGCCGGGTGCCCGGCGGCGCGGACAGCCAGCTTTCCGCCCGCATCCGCATCGAGCGGCTTCAGCAGGAGCTGGTGACGGCGGTGGCCTGCGAGGAATACGAGCACGCCGCCCGTCTCCGGGACGAGATACGGTCCATCAAGGCCAGATTGGAGGAAAACGGCCATGCCTGAGTACCATCCCGCGCCCATGGAGGACGTGGTGGTGTCCTCCCGGGTCCGCTTGGCCCGAAACTACAGGGACATTCCCTTTCCCAGCATGCTGACAAGGGAATTTGCCGACGAGGTGATCCACCGCTGTCGGGCGGCCATGCCGTCTGACAAGTACGAAATGCGCACCATGGCCGAAACGCCCCCGGAGGAAAAGGCATATCTTATGGAGCAGGGGCTGATATCGGGGGAGATGGGGGACTTTACCGCCGCGCTCATCTCCACCGGCCGCACGGTATCGGTGCTGGTCAACGAGGAGGATCATCTGCGCATACAGGCCATGCTCCCCGGCGAACAGCTGGAGAGATGCGCCCAGATCGCCTATGAATGTGACGACGAGCTGTCCCGGGCCGCGGCCTTCGCCTTCGACAGGCAGCTGGGATATCTGACCAGCTCGCCCACCAACGCGGGCACGGGCATGCGGGTGAGCCTGATGATGCACCTTCCCGCCCTTTCGGCCTCCGGGCACATGGGCGAGGTGGCCCAGGCGGCGGGCAAGCTGTCTCTGTCCCTGCGCGGCGCGGGCGGCCAGGGGCAGAACCCGGGCAAAATGTTTTTTCTGTCCAACCAGATTACACTGGGCCGGAGCGAAGAGGACATCATCCGAAGCGTGTCCGACGCCGCCCAGGAGATCGCCGACCGGGAGAGAACGCTCCGTTCCTCCCTGGCGCAAAATTCCGTGGAGCTGATGGATCGACTGATGCGGTCCCTGGGCATACTGTCCCAGGCCCGGCTGATGAGCGAAAAGGAATGGGAGGGCAGGGCGTCTGACCTGCGCTTCGCGGCGGAGATCGGGCTGATCGACGCCGAGCTGGCTGCGGTGGACCGGATGCGGCGGGATCTTCGAAACGCCACGCTCCTGAAGCAGTCCGAGCGGGAGCTGCCCGGGCGGGCCGGGGACAGGCTCAGGGCCGAGATCATTCGGGACCAAATGAAGGAATGGAGTTTTTGATATATGGCGATGTTCGCGAGATTTACCGAGCGGGCCCAGAGGGCGCTTTTGGCCGCCCAGAAGGAGGCGCACGCCCTGGGACGCAGATATGTGGGCACCGAGCACATACTCCTTGGCATCCTCCACGACCCGGGCACGGCCCAGGCCGCGTTGGGCTCTGTGACGCTGGACGCGGCCAGGGATCAGATCGTGCAGCTGGTGGGCCGGGATCCTGTGACAGAGGAAATGCGCTCCATGTCCTACACGCCCAGGACGAAAAAGGTATTGGAAATGAGCGCCCGGGAGGCAAGGGACCTGGGGCAGAACTACGTGGGCACCGAGCACATCCTCCTGGCCCTCATGCGGGAGCGGGAGGGCGTGGCCGCCCAGACGCTGATGCAGATGGGCCTGGACCTGGACCGGGCTCGGGAGGAGCTTTTGCGGGCCTGCGGAGCGCCCCAGGGGGCCCGGGACGCTGTCCGGGGAGACGCCTCCAAGACCCCGGTCATCGACCAGTACGCAAGGGATCTGACCCAGGCGGCCCGGTCCGGCGAGCTGGATCCTGTGATCGGGCGGGTGGGGGAGATCGAAAGAATCGTGCAGATCCTCTCCCGACGCACCAAGAACAACCCGGTATTGATCGGTGAGCCCGGCGTGGGCAAGTCCGCCATCGTGGAGGGGCTGGCCCAGCTGATCGTGGACGGCGGGATCCCTGAGATCCTGCGGGGCAAGAGGGTAGTTTCATTGGATCTGCCCGGCATGTTGGCGGGGGCCAAGTACCGGGGCGAATTCGAGGAGCGGCTCAAAAACGCCATGACCGAGGTGCGCCAGAGCGGGAACATGATACTCTTTATCGACGAGCTTCATACTCTCGTGGGTGCCGGCGCGGCGGAAGGGGCCATCGACGCGGCCAATATATTAAAGCCCATGCTGGCCCGGGGCGAGCTTCAGTGCATCGGCGCCACCACGCTCAACGAATACAAAAAGTATATCGAGAAGGATTCGGCCCTGGAGCGGAGGTTCCAGCCCGTGAACGTGGGCGAGCCCACCCAGGAGGAGGCCGTGGCCATCCTCATGGGTCTTCGGGACCGGTACGAGGCCCATCACAAGGTACAGATCACGGACGACGCCCTGACGGCGGCGGTGAAGCTGTCCAGCCGGTATATATCCGACCGGTTCCTGCCGGACAAGGCCATAGACCTGATCGACGAGGCGGCCTCCCGGGTGCGCATCAAGGCCTATACCGCGCCGCCGGACATGAAGGAGCAGCAGGAAAAGCTGGAGCAGATCGGCAAGGAGACCGAGGAGGCGGTGGCCCACGAGGACTTCGAGAAGGCCGCCCAGCTGCGGGACGCCAAGAACCGGCTTCAAAACGAGATGAACCAGCGCCGCCTGGCCTGGGAAAACCGGCGGGACGAGCGGGTGGAGATCGTGGGCGAGGATCAGGTGGCCGAGATCGTGTCCGCCTGGACGGGCATCCCCGTGACCCGGCTCACCGAGGCCGAGGCGGACCGGCTGATGAAGCTGGAGGACACACTGCACCAGAGGGTCATCGGCCAGGACGAGGCGGTGACCGCCGTGGCCAAGGCCGTGAGACGGGCCCGGGCAGGACTTAAAAACCCGGACCGGCCCATAG
Organism: uncultured Eubacteriales bacterium; assembly: GCA_902787475.1. Taxonomy (GTDB): domain Bacteria; phylum Bacillota; class Clostridia; order Christensenellales; family Aristaeellaceae; genus RUG13279. Next base: position 9,239 of record CADAGW010000049.1, on the reverse strand, counting down.
GCTCCTTCCTGTTTCTGGGGCCCACCGGCGTGGGCAAGACCGAGGCCCTGGGCGAGGCGCTCTACGGAGACCGGGACAGCCTGATCCGCATCGACATGTCGGAATATCTGGAAAAGTATTCCGTCACCCGCATGATCGGCACCTCTCCGGGCTATATCGGATACGAAGAAGGCGGCCAGCTTACCGAAAAGGTGCGTCGCAAGCCCTACAGCGTGGTGCTGTTCGACGAGATCGAAAAGGCCCATCCGGACGTGTTCAACCTGCTTCTGCAGATCATGGAGGACGGGCGGCTCACAGACGGACACGGGCGGGTGGTGGACTTTAAGAACACCGTGATCGTGATGACCTCCAACGTGGGCGCCAGCGAGCTGAAAAAGCAGCGCACGGTGGGCTTCGGGGCCCTGGACGACGCGGACAAGAGCTATGAGAACATGAAGGAAAACGTGCTCACGGAGCTCAAAAAGGTGTTCAGGCCCGAGCTTTTGAACCGTTTGGACGAGATCATCGTGTTCCGGGAGCTGACGGGCGAGGACCTGATCAAGATCGCCCGGCTCATGCTGGGCGAGGTGGAAAAGCGGCTGGAGGAGCGGGGCATCGAGCTAAAAAGCGACGAGGAGGCCGTAAAGCTGCTGGCGGAGAAGGGCACAGATCTTGCCTACGGCGCCAGGCCCCTGCGCCGGGCCATACAGCGTATGGTGGAGGACGCCCTGTCCGAGGAGATACTGACCGGCCAGGTCCGCATGGGCGGCCAGGTGCGGATGCGGGCCGAGAACGGAGAGCTGAAGTTTTCCAACGTGGAGGCCCTTGAAGAGGACAAGGCTCTCCCGGAGCCTATATAAAAACATAAGCAAGCGCTGGAAGGTTTTTGCCCTCCAGCGCCTTGTTTAATCGTCTGGTTTTTCCTCCGGGGTGTCGCTTCGCAGCACCACCGCCCGGGCGGCCATCCTGCGCCGCTCGTCGGACATGGCGGCGTAGTGCCGCTTGGTGGTGTTCACGTCCGAGTGGCCCAGCACGTCCGCTACCAGGTAGATGTCTCCGGTCTCCTGATACAGCGCCGTGCCGTAGGTGCTCCTGAGCTTGTGGGGGCTCAGCTTGGGCTTTAATGGCGCGGCAACCCTCGCGTACTTTTTCACCAGGTTTTCCACCGCTCTAACGCCGATACGGTTTCTCTGCATGGACAGAAACAATGCCTTTTCGTCGCCCTCGGCGGCCTGAACCTCTTTTCGCTCGGCCAGGTAGTCCTTAATGGCGCCGGCTACCTCGTCGGAATAATAGAGTGTCATCTGCTTTCCGCCCTTGCGGGTGACCAGCAGGCTGTTGGTACTGAAGTCCAGCTTGTCCACGTCCAATCCCACCAGCTCGCTGACCCGTATGCCGGTGCCAAGGAAGAGGGTCAGTATCGCCAGGTCCCGAAGCCGGGTCTTGTCGTGCCACAGCTGCTGACGGGCGCTGAGCTTTTCGCCCGTCTCCGCCGCGTCCAGGATCCTGGCCACCTCGTCCACCTCAAGCCGTAAAATTGGCTTTTCGTGGCGCTTGGGCAGCTCAATCAGCTCCGCCGTGTTTTTGTCGATCTTTTCGTTCACAAACAGGTACTTGAAGAAGCTGCGTATGGAGGAAAGCTTTCTGGTCTGCCCGGCCTCCCGGTTGCGCATCTCCTTATCGTCCTGATTATAATAAAGAGATAAATAATTGGCGTACTGCCGGATGTGCCGCCCGGTGACCTTGTTGATGTCGGCGTAGGTGAAGTCGGTGGGAGACAGGTCGGCGAACAGAGCGATTTCCCGGGTGAGGAACTGGAAAAAGACTTCCATATCGTATACATAGGCCAGCCTGGTCAAAGGAGACGTGTTCATCTGAATGTCGTCGATGAATTCCTGACAGGCGGGCGGCAGGCGCTTTAATATTTCCCGCGCGCGGAGCACACAGTCCCGTTCGCGCTGCTCGTAATAGTCCACAGGCTTTTTGGACATGAGAGACCTCCGGATCAAAATGTGGCCTGGATCGGCCCGGTACAGCCATATTATAGCGGAAGGGGCCAAAATTGTCAATATCTATTCGTTAAAGTTTTCTTTTGCGAATAGATATAGATACCGCTCCACCCCTGCCCCGGGGCCAAATATCCTCTTTTCAGGCTGATTCCTTCCAATCAAAATGCCGCCGGATGAACCGGCGGCGGCTTGGGATTTATTTGAGCATTTCAAGAATGGCTTCCTTGGGACGGGCGCCTATGGCGGTCTTTACGGGCTCACCGCCGGAGAACACCATCAGGGTAGGAATGCTGGCTACCTTATACTTCATCGCCAGCTCGCTCTCCTCGTCCACGTCCACCTTGCCCACCTTGTAGCCGTTGGCCTGTTCGGCGATCTCCTCGATGATGGGCGCCACCATGCGGCACGGGCCGCACCAGGTGGCCCAGAAGTCCACCAGCACCGGCACGTCGCTCTTAATAACCTCCTGCTCGAAATTATCCTTCGTTAACGTGATCTCTTTCATGGTACCTTCCTCCTTTTGCAGTTACTATAAGTATACCACAATTGCACGAATTTGCAACAGATTTTCCCATAAAAATACATCCGAACATTACTATGACGTTGCTTGACAATGTTCGGTTTTTGATGTAGTATTAGCTTGAAAATCCATTATAAGGTTCGGAGGCGGACAAATTGAAAAAGGTTGCCATCATTATGGGCAGCGACAGCGATTGGGACAAGGTTTCCCCCGCCGCTGGCACGCTCAAGGACTTGCACATTCCCTACGAGGTGAGGATCCTGTCCGCTCACAGAACCCCCGAGGCGTCCGCCCGATTCGCGGAGACGGCCCGGGACGAGGGCTTCGGCGTGCTCATCGCCGCGGCGGGCAAGGCGGCCCACCTGGCGGGCGCTCTGGCGGCCCACACCACTCTGCCGGTGATCGGCATACCGGTAAAAAGCTCCACCCTGGACGGCCTTGACGCCCTTCTCTCCACCGTGCAGATGCCCTCCGGCATGCCCGTGGCCACGGTGGCCATAGACGGCGCGGTGAACGCGGCGCTGCTGGCGGCCCAGATATTGGGCGTGACCGACCAGGACGCAGCCGACAGGCTCTCTGCCCTGAGAAGGGCCCAGACCGAGAAGGTGCTTATGAAGGATCAGCAGTTTTCCAAAGAGTATTCATACAGCGAGGAGGCATAAATCATGGAAAAGCGGGAACAGCTGTACGAGGGAAAAGCCAAGAAGGTATTCGCTACCGACGACCCCAATCTCTACATCGTGTCCTACAAGGACGACGCTACCGCGTTTAACGGCCTGAAGAAGGGCACCATCGAAGGCAAGGGCGCCATCAACAACGTGATGAGCAACAAGCTGATGTCGATGCTTGAAAAGCACGGCGTGCCTACCCATTTTGTGGAGCAGCTCACGGACCGGGACACCGTGGTCAAAAAGGTGACCATCGTGCCTCTGGAGGTCATCGTGCGCAACATTTCCGCCGGCTCCTTCTCCAAGCGCTACGGCGTCAAGGAAGGCATCGTGTTTGCCGAGCCCACCTTTGAATTCTCCTACCAAAACGACGACCTGGGCGATCCGCTGCTGAACGACTCCCACGCCCTGGCTCTGGGACTGGCCACCAAAGAAGAGATCGATACCATCCGCGCCATGGCACTGAAGGTCAACGACATCCTGAAGGACTTCTTCAAGGGCCTGAATATCACCCTGGTGGACTTCAAGCTGGAGTTTGGACGCCTCTCTGACGGCACCATTATACTGGCCGATGAGATCTCCCCCGACACCTGCCGCTTCTGGGATTCCACCACCGGCGAGAAGCTGGACAAGGACCGCTTCCGCAGGGATCTTGGCAACGTGGAGGGCGCGTATCAGGAAGTCATGCGCCGGCTGATGGGAGAAAAAGCATGAGCAATATACACGAGGAATGCGGTGTGTTCGGCATCTACTCCACCGACGGCGTGGACGTGGCCAAGTCCAGCTATTACGCCTTGTACGCCCTTCAGCACCGGGGCCAGGAGAGCTGCGGCATCGTGGTGAACCAGAACGGCATACTGCGCAGCCATAAGGACGTGGGACTGGTCAACGAGGTGTTCACCCAGCAGGTGGTGGAGTCGTTGGGCCAGGGCCAGATGGCCATCGGCCACGTGCGCTACGGCACCACCGGCATCAATCCCCGCCAGAACGCCCAGCCCCTGACCGTCAATCACGTGAAGGGCCTGATGGCGCTTGCCCACAACGGCGCCCTCACCAACGCCTATCAGCTGCGGGAGCAGCTGGAGCTGTCCGGTTCCATATTCCATACCACCACCGACACCGAGGTCATTTCCTACGCCATCATCCGGGAACGGCTTAAGTGCGCCTCCATAGAAGAGGCCGTATGCCGGGCCATGGATCATCTGGCGGGGGCCTATTCTCTTGTGATCATGTCCTCCACCAAGCTCATGGGCGTGCGGGATCCCTACGGCTTCAGGCCCCTTTGCATCGGCAAGCTGGGCGAGAGCTGGGTGCTGGCCTCCGAGACCTGCGCCCTCGACTCCATCGGCGCGTCCTTTGTGCGGGACGTGGAGCCCGGCGAGATCGTGATCGTGGACAAAAACGGCCTCAGGTCCGACAGGACCCACGTGGGCGAAAAGCCCAAGGCCACCTGCGTATTTGAATACATCTATTTCGCCCGGCCCGACAGCGTGGTGGACGGCAGCTCCGTGCACCTGGCCCGCCAGAGAGCCGGCGCGTTTTTGGCTCTGGAGCATCCGGTGCAGGCGGACGTGGTCATCGGCGTGCCCGACAGCGGCATCGACGCGGCCATAGGCTACGCCAAGCAGTCCGGAATCCCCTACGGCCTGGGCTTCATCAAGAACAAATACATCGGCCGTACCTTCATACAGCCCACCCAGTCCGACCGGGAGGACAAGGTGAAGATCAAGCTGAACCCCATATCCAGCGTGGTCTCCGGCAAGCGGGTCGTGCTGGTAGACGACTCCATCGTCCGGGGCACCACCTGCGCCAGGATCGTGAACCTTCTCCGCGACGCCGGGGCCGTGGAGGTGCATATGCGCTCCTCCGCTCCCCCCTTCCGCTTCCCCTGCTATTTCGGCACGGACGTGGACTCCACAGACCGGCTCATCGCCCACAAGCATTCCGTGGAGGAGATCCGCAGGATCATCGGCGTGGATTCCCTGGGGTATCTGAGCTGTGAGAACGTCCACAAGCTGGCGGACAACACCACCGGCTTCTGCGTGGGCTGCTTCACCGGCGAGTACCCCTGCGATCCTCCCACCCACACCGACAAGACCAAGTTCGAAATGGGCATATTGGAGGGCAAGGCATGAAGAGCCATTCTGAAAGCTACAAAAATGCGGGCGTGGACATCACCGCAGGCTACAAGGCCGTGGAGCTCATGAAGACCCACGTACAGCGCACCATGATCCCCGGCGTGGTCAGCGGCATCGGCGGCTTCGGCGGCCTGTTTCAGCCGGATCTGACAGGCATCAAGACCCCGGTTCTGGTCAGCGGTACCGACGGCGTGGGCACCAAGCTCAAGCTGGCCTTCCTGATGGACAAGCACGACACCGTGGGCATCGACTGCGTGGCCATGTGCGTCAACGACGTGATCTGCTGCGGCGCCCGTCCCCTGTTCTTCCTGGACTACGTGGCGGTGGGCAAAAACGTGCCTGAGCGGGTGGCGGCCATCGTAAGCGGCGTGGCGGAGGGCTGCGTACAGTCCGGCTGCGCCCTGATCGGCGGCGAGACGGCGGAAATGCCCGGCTTCTACCCCGCGGACGAATACGATCTGGCGGGCTACTGCACGGGCCTGGTGGACAAGGACGAGATACTGGATCCCGCCTCTGTAAAGGCGGGCGACGTGATGATCGCTCTCCCCTCCTCCGGCGTCCACTCCAACGGCTTTTCTCTGGTGCGCAAGGTCTTTGACGTGGAGCACGCGGACATCCGCTCTCACGTGGACGAGCTGGGCATGAGCCTGGGCGAGGCCCTTCTGACCCCCACCCGCATCTATGTAAAGCCTGTTCTGTCCATGCTGGGATCCGCCCACGTCCATTCCCTGGCTCACATCACCGGCGGCGGCTTCTATGAGAATATCCCCCGGTCCCTGCCCGAGGGCCTCTCCGCCTGCATAGACAAATCGACCCTTCGCACCCCGCCCATATTCGACCTCATCGAAAAGACCGGCCATATCGACCGGCGGGACATGTTCAACACCTTCAATATGGGCGTGGGCATGAGCGCCGTGGTGGACAAAAACGACGCCGACAAGGCCCTCTCCGCCCTGCGTGACGCGGGTGTGGACGCCTACGTGTTCGGCGAGATCGTGTCCTCCGACGAACGGGTGATCCTGCGATGAAGGCGCGGGTGGCTGTGCTGGTGTCCGGCGGCGGCACCAATCTGCAGGCGATACTGGACGAGAGCCAAAGGGGCAATATGCCCCACGCGGACATCGCTCTGGTGGTGTCCAACCGCGCGGACGCCTACGCCCTGGAGAGGGCCAAGGCGGCGGGAGTCAAGAGCATGGTGTGCCTTCGCCCGGGACTGGAAAAAAAGCTCCTGGAGGCGCTGAAGGAAAACCGCATAGATCTCATCGTCCTGGCGGGCTTTATGACCATTCTCTCCGAGAACTTCGTAAAGCAGTACCCCGAGCGCATCATAAACGTGCACCCGGCCCTGATTCCTTCCTTCTGCGGCAAGGGATATTACGGCCTCAAGGTGCACGAGGCGGCTCTTGCCTACGGCGTGAAGGTGTCCGGCGCCACGGTGCACTTCGTAAACGAGGTGCCCGACGGCGGCCGCATCATCGCCCAGAAGGCCGTGGACGTGCTGGACGGCGACACCCCGGAAACCCTGCAGAGGCGGATCATGGAACAGGCCGAGTGGGTTCTCTTGCCCCGGGCCGTGGAACAAGTGTGCAAACAAATCGTGGAGGAAGAGAAATGATTAGCATTGCGCAGGCTGTGGGAAGCAGCACCTATCCCGGGCGCGGCATCCTGGCAGGCAAATCCAAGGACGGCGCCAAGGCCGTGTTCGCGTATTTCATCATGGGCAGAAGCGTCAACAGCCGCAACCGGGTCTTCGTGGAGGAAACGGACGGCATGCGCACCCGGGCATACGACCCCTCCCAGATGAAGGATCCCTCTCTGATCATCTACTACCCCGTCAGGCGCACAGAGGATAAGCTGATCGTCACCAACGGCGACCAGACCGACACCATCTGGGAAGCGGTGAAGGCGGACGGCAGTTTCGTGTCGGCCCTCAACACCCGCACCTTTGAGCCCGACGCCCCCAACTATACCCCCCGCATCAGCGCCATGGCCACCTTCCGGGCCGGGGATTTCTCCCTGGACATGGGCATTTTGAAGGCGGCGGACAGCCAGGGCCAGAGCACCCTCCGGGCCTATTACTGCTACGACACCGTGGAAAAGGGCGTGGGATATTTCCTTCACACCTACAAGTGCGACGGCTCCCCCATCCCCTCCTTCGAGGGCGAGCCGGAGAAGGTGGCCTTCGAGTCCGGCGACGCGGACGAGGTGGCCAATGAGATATGGGCCAACCTGGACGAGAACAACAAGGTGTCTTTGTGGGTGGAAAGCTACGACCTGGCCACGGGCGAATGCGTCACCCGGGTCATCAACCGCAACGTGTAAGGGAGGTTACGCACATGGCCAACGAGATCGCTTTGAAATATGGATGCAACCCCAACCAGAAGCCCGCCCGCATATTCATGGCGGACGGCGGCGAGCTGCCCGTGAAGGTCATAAACGGCAAGGCAGGCTACATCAACTTCCTGGACGCCCTGAACGGCTATCAGCTGGTGCGGGAGCTCAAGGCCGCCACCGGTCTGCCCGCCGCCGCGTCCTTTAAGCACGTGAGCCCCGCCGGCGCCGCCGTGGGCCTGCCCCTCACCGACACCCTGCGAAAGATCTACTTCGTGCCCGAAACCGACAAGCTCACTCCCCTGGCCTGCGCATACGCCCGGGCCCGGGGCGCGGACCGCATGTCCTCCTTCGGCGACTTCATCTCCCTCTCCGACGAGTGCGACGCGGCCACGGCCCGGCTCATCTCCCGGGAGGTGTCCGACGGCGTCATCGCCCCCGGCTACAGCCCCAAGGCCCTGGAGATACTGACCAAGAAGCGGGATAGCGCCTACACCATGATCGAGATCGATCCCAGCTACGAGCCCGCCGCTCTGGAGCGGAAGATGTGCTTTGGCGTCACCTTCGAGCAGGGCAGAAACAGCTATCAGATCACTGAGGACGTGCTTTCCAACGTGGTCACCGCCCGCAAGGACATGACGGCGGAGGAAAAGCGGGATCTGATCATATCGCTGATCACCCTGAAATACACCCAGTCCAACTCCGTGTGCTTCGCCAAGGACGGTCAGGCCATCGGCGTCGGCGCGGGCCAGCAGAGCCGCATCCACTGCACCCGCCTGGCGGGCAACAAGGCCGACCTGTGGCACCTGCGCCAGAGCGAAAAGGTGCTCTCCCTTCCCCTCCTGCCCACCCGCAAGCGGCCCGAGCGGGACAACACCATCGACCTGTATCTAAACAGCGACGAGTGCGGCGACGTGCTGGACGAGGGCAACTGGCAGAAGTATTTCTCTGTCCGCCCCGAGCCCTTCACGGCGGAGGAAAAGAAAGCGTACCTGGCCACCGTCACCGGCGTGGCCCTGGGCAGCGACGCCTTCTTCCCCTTCGGCGACAACATCGAGCGGGCCCACAGAAGCGGCGTCACCGCCATCGCCCAGCCCGGAGGCTCCATCCGGGACGACAACGTCATCGAGACCTGCGACAAATACGGCATCGCCATGGCCTTCGACGGCATCCGGCTGTTCCATCATTGATTTCCATTTGATTGCGTAGGGAGGAAACGGCATGACTCTCATGGTCATCGGCGGAGGCGGACGCGAGCACGCCATCATCAAGGCGCTCAGGAAGAATCCCCGGGTGGATACCATATACGCCCTGCCGGGCAACGCGGGCATCGGTCAGGACGCCCAGTGCGTGGGCATCAAGGCCACCGATATAGACGGCATATGCGCTTTCGCCCGGGAGGTGAAGATCGACTTCGCGGTGGTGGCCCCGGACGATCCCCTGGCCATGGGGGCCGTGGACCGGCTCCACGCCCTGGGGATCCCCTGCTTCGGCCCCACCCAGAAGGCGGCCCAGATCGAGGCCAGCAAGATCTTCGCCAAGGATCTGATGAAAAAATACCACATTCCCACCGCCGCCTACGAGACCTTTGACG
>CADAGW010000048.1 GCA_902787475.1 uncultured Eubacteriales bacterium | reverse complement strand
CCTTGGCCAGGGCGGCGGCGGAGGCGGCATCGGAAGAATATCCGTCCGCGCCGATCTCGTCGCAATAGCTCTGGGTCACAGGCGCGCCGCCGATCATGACCTTCACCTTGTCCCGGATACCGGCGGCCTTGAGGGCCTCCACGGTGTCCTTCATGCTGGGCATGGTAGTGGTCAGCAGGGCAGACAGGCCGATGATCTGGGCGCCCTGGTTCACGCAGGCGTCCACGAAGGCCTCGGGGGTCACGTCGGTGCCCAGGTCGATCACGGTAAATCCGGCGCCTTCCAGCATCATGCCCACCAGGTTCTTGCCGATATCGTGCAGGTCGCCGTGCACAGTGCCGATGGCCACGGTGCCCAGGCTCTGGGCGCCCTTGGCGGCCAGCAGGGGCTTCAAAATCTCGGTGCCCATCTTCATGGCGCGGGCGGCGATCAGCACCTCGGGCACATACACTTCGTTGTTCTTGAACAGCTCGCCCAGCTCGTCCATGCCCACCACCAGGCCCTGGTTGAGCAGCACCTCGGGATCCTCGCCCGCGGCCACGGCGTCGTTGACCATCTGCTTAACGATCTTCGCCTTGCCGTTCTTCACGGCGTCGGCCAATGCTCTCAAATCTGTCATGATGGATGACTCCTCTCTAAATGGTTCCTATTTTAGAATGCTCCTACATTATACCTTCTCCCGCGGGGAAAGTAAAGAGCATTTCTTTCCGTTTTTGGTAATTTTTCATCAAAATCCCGACTCACAGCACGCCCAGCGTCCTGGCGTGCTCCCGGCACCGGGCCTTCACACGCTCCATGTCGATATCCGCCCATTCCCCGTCCCGGTACAGCACCCGCCCATTCACCGCGGTCATGCGCACCATACCGCCCTGGGCGGCATACACGATATCCGCCGCGGCGTCGTGCCCGGGCATGAGCCCCACGTCGTCCTTTAGCAGCACCCAGTCCGCCCGGTATCCGGGCCTGAGCAGTCCCACGTCCTCATACCCCATGGCCAGGCACCCATGCCGGGTGGCGATATTCACGCACTCCCCCGCCCTGGGCCGGGTGGGATCCTTCCGCATTCCCTTGGGCAGAAGGGCCGTCAGATACATTTCCCTGTACATATCCAGGCCGTTGTTGCTGGACGCCCCGTCGGTGCCCAGGCACACCCGGCATCCCGCGTCAAGGGCCCCCACCAGATCGAACACCCCGCTTCCCAGCTTCAGATTGCTGGCCGGGCAGTGGGCCATCCACACGCCCTTTCGGGCCAAAAAGGCCCGCTCTTCGTCGTTTATATGCACGCAGTGGGCGGCGATCACCGGTCCGTCAAACAGCCCCATCCGGTCAAAATACTCCACGGGCCTCACCCCGTGCCTCTCCACGCACCCGGCCACCTCGCCCTCCGTCTCTGAAAGATGCAGATGCATCCCCAGTCCCAGCTCCCGGGCCGTCTCCACGGCATACCTCACCGTGTCCTCGTCGCTGGTATACTCCGCGTGCAGGCCCATGGTCACCCGGATCCGTCCGTCTCCGGCCCCGTGCCACCTTTTCGCCCATTCCCGGTGGCTGTCCACGCCGTCCCGGCCGCTGCTGCCCCGGTTCATATTGGCCCGTATGCCGCTCTCCAGGGCCGCCTCAAAGGCCGCGTCCATATGCCGATACATATCCGCGAAGGCGGTCACGCCGTTTTTGAGCATCTCCCCGCAGGCCAGAAGGGTACCATCGTGCACCATCTCCGGCGTCAGGGCGTCCTCGGCGGGCATGAGCCTGCCCAGCCAGTCCATAAGCCCCAGGTCGCTGCCCACGCCCCGAAACAGCACCATGGCCGCGTGGGTGTGGCTGTTGGCCAGGCCGCTCATGAGTATGCCGCCCTGTCCGTCCACGGTCTCCGGATCCTCCGGCGCGCCTTCCTCGGGCCCGGCGTACTTCACATACGCCCCCTCGGTCACCAGAGCGCCCCTTTTATATTCCTCTTCGCCCGTATACAGGCGCACATTCCGTATCTTCACGCTTCTCTCCCCCGTCAATGGCCCGACGAATGGATATAGGCCTCCTGCTCTTTCGTCAGGGTATCGATCCCGGCCCCCATGGTCAACAGCTTCAGCCTGGCCACCTTCTCGTCGATCTCCCCGGGCACCTCATACACGGCCTTCTTCATCTCGCCGGAATGCTTTGCCACATACTCCGCGCACAGCGCCTGCAGGGCGAAGCTGATGTCCATGATCTCCGCCGGGTGTCCGTCGCCGCAGGCCAGGTTCACGAGCCTGCCCTCGCCCAGCACATACACCTTTTTCCCGTCCTCAAAGGTATAGGCCTCGATGTTGTTCCGGGCCGGCTCCACGGCCTTGGCCGCCTTCCGCATATCCGCCACGGCCACCTCCACGTCGAAGTGCCCGGCGTTGCACAGGATCGCCCCGTTCTTCATCTTCTCCACGTGGCGCAGAGTGATCACGTCCCGGCATCCGGTCAGGGTCACAAACAGATCCCCGTACCCGGCTGCCTCCTCCATCCTCGCCACCCTGAACCCGTCCATGGCGGCCTCCACCGCCCGCACGGGGTTCACCTCGCACACGGTGACCCGGGCGCCCATGCCCTTGGCCCGCATGGCGCAGCCCTTGCCGCACCAGCCGTACCCCGCCACCACCACGTCCTTGCCCGCCACGATCAGGTTGGTGGTGCGCATGATGCCGTCCCACACAGACTGCCCCGTGCCATACCGGTTGTCAAAAAGATACTTCATCTGGGCGTCGTTTACGCAGATCATGGGATAGGGCAGGCCGCTCTCCTTCTCCCGGGCCTTGAGGCGCATGACGCCCGTGGTGGTCTCCTCGCCCCCGCCCAATACATTCTCCGCCAGCTCCGGCATCTCGTCGCAGAGGATCTGGGTCAGATCTCCCCCGTCGTCGATGACGATGTGGGGCCTGTTGCTGAGCGCCGCCACCAGATGGCTGTGATATTCCTCCATGGTGGCCCCGTGCCAGCCATACACGTTCACGCCCAGGGAATCCAGCCCCGCCGCCACGTCGTCCTGGGTGCTCAGGGGATTGCACCCCGTGGCGTGCACCTGGGCTCCGCCCGCCGCCAGCAAAAGGGCCAGCCGGGCCGTCTTGGCCTCCAGATGGATGGACATGGTGATCCTGAGCCCCGCAAAGGGCTTCTCCTCCGTAAACCGCTGTTCGATCCTTTCCAGCAGCGGCATATGGTCCCGCACCCACTGAATCTTCAGCCGCCCCGCCTGGGCCAGCCCCGCGTCCCGTATCACGCTCATGTGTATCCTCCTTACTCCACTTCCAGCGCCTTAAAGTCTATGGTCTGGGCAAACTGCTTGGAATACTTGTATATCTTTGAAATGATCGCCTGGGCCTTCTCCCCATATACCGGCGTGGGCTGGTAGTTGTTGCTGCTCTCGTCCTTCACGGAGGTGATCTTGCAGGGTATGATCTTGAACGACTCCCCGTCGATCTCATGGCCCTTCACTGTGAAGGTGTGCTGATAGATGAACGTGTCCTTGTCCTTGGGATTGGCCTTGCCGCCGAAGCAGAAGTTCCCCAGGCTGTATATGATGTTCACGCCCTTGTACACCTCGATGCCGTTGACCACGTGGGGATGATGCCCCACCACCAGATCGGCCCCCAGGTCCACCATCATGTGGCCCATGTCCACCTGCTTGGGGATGGCGTTGTACTCCAGCTCGTTGCCCCAGTGCATGTTCACGATCAGCACGTCGCAGTTGGCCCTGACCTCCCTCACGATGGCCTTCTGCTCGTCGTAGGGGGTAGTCCAGGTGTTGATGCCCACAAAGCCGATCTTTACGCCCTCGTACTCCTCATACCAGGTGCGCCCGTAGCCGAAATAGCCGATGTTTTCCTCCTTCAGGTGCTCGATGGTCTCCTCGATCCCCGCCTCCGCGAAGTCGGTCATGTGGTTGTTGGCGATGTTGGCAAGCTCTATGGAGTTCTGCGAGAGCATCTTCACATACGAGGGCTTGCCCCGCATGATGTATATCTTGTCCTCGGCGATCTTATAGTTGGAGGAATTGGTCAGCACCACCTCCAGGTTGGCCACCGTGAAGTCGTCCTGCTCAAATATGGACTTCACGTTCTGAAAGCAGTACCCGTAGTCGATGGCCCCCGAGGACGCCACGAACTCAAAGAACCGCTTCTCGGACGGCCCCTTCATGTCCCCTCCCAGGGTGCAGTCCCCCACAAAGGACAGGGTGAAGGACACGGGCTCCTCCTCCGGCTCGGGCGTGGGCTCCGGCGCAGGCTCCGGGGTGGGCTCGGGTGTGGGCGCTGCCGTGGGTTCCGGCGTAGGCTCCGCCGCGGGCTCGGGCGTAGGCTCCTCTGTGGGCTCCACCGCCACCTCTATGGTCGGCTCCGCCGCAGGCGCTTCCACCCTGTCCCCGCTCTTTCCGTGCCGCGCGATGGCGATCACGGCCACTGCCGCCAGGGCCACTACCACAAGGAAGAAAAAGAACCTTCTCCTCCTCAGCTGCCGCTGTCTTTTCTTTTTTCTGGCCAGCCTGCGCCTCTGCTCGTTGGTCATTCCCATGCTCCTTTACTCGATCTCATGCTGTTCGGCGACCCGTTTTCAGAACGGATTGGCTTTTGTGTCATTGCGAGGCGGTCTTTCAGACCGTCGAAGCAATCCGTCCCCCTATTCTCCACCATCCAAATGCTTGAAAATATAACATTCAGTCCCCGCCCGAAGGGCGGCAAGATGGGATACCAAAGGGACTTGCCCCTTTTGGCGAGGTGGTCTGGAGGGCGAGCAGCCCTCCAGCGCCTCCCTATATAAAATACTCCCCCAATTCCTCCGGCCTGTCGCATATCCGCTTCTCGCCGGTATTCTCCAGCACGCTCCGGTCCCGGAAGCCCCAGCTGACCAATATGCAGTCCAGACCCGCGTTCCGGGCGGTGGTGGCGTCCACGTCCGAATCCCCGATATACACGGCGTCTTGGGCATCGGCTCCCAGCAGGGCAAGGGCCATATGGCACCCGGAGGGGTCGGGCTTCTTCGCCACGCCATTGCCTTCTCCTATGACCACGGAGGGGAACTCCCCCAGGCACCCGGCGCATACGCCCTTGGCCGCGGCGTCGAACTTATTGGACACCACGGCGCAGCCCACGCCCCGTCTCTTCAGGTCATGCAAAAGCTCCACGATCCCCGGATAGGGCCGGGTCTTATCCATCATGTGCTCCGCGTACCGCTTCTTGAACACGGCCAGAAGGCGCGCCTGCTCCTCCTCGCCCGCGTCCGGGGCCGCGCGCTCCATCAGCTTTTTCACGCCGTTGCCCACGAAGGCCCGCACCTCCTCGGTGGTCCGCTCCGGCCGCCCGGCCTCCTTCAGGGCATAATTCACAGCGTCCCGCAGGTCCGCCAGGGTGTCCAGAAGCGTCCCGTCCAGATCGAACAGGGCCGTTTTATACTTCTTCATATCCGTTTCCTCTCCGTTTCCATGTACAGCCATCTTATATTATAAAAAACCTTTCCGCCCCCGTCAACATATTTTTCGCAAAATCGGGTTTTGTACCACTCAACTTTGAGTTCTCATTAACAGCGCCCTTCCTTACCCAAAAATAGCATATTTGGTCCCATATTTAACAGTAGAAGCCATTGACATACAGGGCGGTTTGTGGTTTAATAAAAATCGTTTCGGAGTTGAGTAAAACTAAACTTTTTTGAGGGAGGGATGCGTTCTATGGAAATCGGCGGAAAGATCCGCGATCTTCGCCTCAGGCGGGGGCTCACCCAGGAGGAGCTGGCCGACCGGTGCGAACTCAGCAAGAGCTTCATATCGCTCCTGGAGAGGGACCTGACAAGCCCCTCCATCGCCACCCTCACCGACATACTGGAGGCCCTGGGCAGCGACCTGACCGCCTTCTTCTCCAAGCCCAACGAGGAAAAGCTGGTCTTCGGCGAAGAGGACATCAGCATCAAGGAATACGAGGACGGCCTGATGGGCTCCATCCGCTGGCTGGTGCCCACGGCGCAGAAAAACGTCATGGAGCCCATACTGGTGGAGATGGCCCCCGGCGGCCAAACGGAGGAAGAAGACCCCCACGAGGGCGAGGAGTTCGGCTACGTGCTGTCCGGCTCTGTCTGTATCGACCTGGGGGAGCGCACGGTGAAGGCCAAAAAGGGCGAGAGCTTCTACTTTCACACCACCCTGTCCCACCGCATCCGCAACGCGGGAAAGACCCCCTGCCGCTTTCTGTGGGTGTCCACGCCCCCTTCCTTCTGATCCATCATCCATACCACGGGGAGGTTACGCAGCATGTATGAAGATACCCGGCTGATCGAGCTGAAGGGCATCAGCAAATCCTTCGGCGACAACGAGGTCCTCAAAAACATCAATCTCTACATCCGCAAAAGGGAGTTCGTCACCTTCCTTGGCCCCTCCGGCTGCGGCAAGACCACCATGCTCCGCATCATCGCGGGCTTTGAGACCCCCTCCCAGGGCCAGGTGCTCTTCGAGGGCAAAGATATCGGCAGCGTCCCGCCCCACAAGCGGCGGGTCAACACCGTGTTCCAGAAATACGCCCTGTTCACCCATCTGAACGTGTACGACAACATCGCCTTCGGCCTGCGGCTTCACGAGGGCGACAGCCTCCTCTCCCCCGACATGCGGGTCAAGCGCTCCTACACGGGCGACAACCGCTTCATCAAGAGCGCCGAGGGCTGGCTGGTCAAAATGCGCAACCGCCGCCGCATCAATCAGGAAATCGACCGGCGGGTCAAAGCCATGCTCAAGCTGGTCAAAATGGAGGGCTACGAAAAGCGCTGGGTGGACTCCCTCTCCGGCGGCCAGCAGCAGCGCATCGCCATCGCCCGGGCCCTGGTCAACGAGCCCGAGGTGCTTTTGCTGGACGAGCCCCTTGGCGCTCTCGACCTCAAGCTCCGCAAGGAAATGCAGCTGGAGCTTAAGGAGATGCAGCAGCAGCTGGGCATCACCTTCCTCTACGTCACCCACGACCAGGAGGAGGCCCTCACCATGTCCGACACCATCGTGGTGCTCAACGAGGGCCGCATCCAGCAGGTGGGCGACGCCAAGCACATTTACGACGAGCCCAAAAACAAATTCGTGGCGGACTTCATCGGCGAGAGCAATATCCTCTCCGGCGTCATGCGGGAGGACTTCCTGGTGGAGATGCTGGGTCACCGCTTTGAGTGCGTGGACGAGGGCTTCGATCCCATGGAGCCCGTGGACGTGGTCATCCGCCCCGAGGACGTGATGGTGGTCGGCCCCGACGTGGGCATGCTGGTGGGCGAGGTCAAGAGCGTGCTGTTCAAGGGCGTCCACTACGAAATGATGATCGACAGCGACGGCTTCCTCTGGAAGGTCCACTCCACCGCCATGCAGCCCATCGGCAGCCGGGTGGGTCTGACCATCGTGCCCTTCAATATCCACATCATGCGCAAGGACTACACCACCTGGACCATCCTCTCCGGCGTCATCGGCCCGGACCGGCGCCTCAGCTGCCCCGAGCTGCCCGGCGAATGGATCGACGAGGACGAGGAGTTCGACATCACCGAGGCCGTGGACGTGATCTTCGCCCCCGAGGCCGTGTCCCTCCGCAAGGAGGGCGAGCCTGGCATCCCCGCGACCGTGGTGGGCTGCGCCCAGGTGGATCCGGGCAAATATGAGATCACCTGCCAGAGCGAGAACTACCGCTGGAAGGCCGCCCACTCCGCCCCCGTGGAGCTGGACGAAAAGGTGGTCGTCTGGCCCGACATGAGCCGCATCCGGGTCCAGCGGCGGGAGGACGGCAAATGAGAAAAGGCATTTTCGCGGCCCCCTACGCCCTGTGGATGGTGCTCTTCACCGTCTTCCCCATGCTCTTTGTGGTCTACTACGCCTTCACCACCTCCGGCGGCTCCTTCACCCTTGAAAACCTCAAGTCCGTCTCCGACCCCAGCTACCTAAAGGCCACCTACCTGTCCCTGAAGCTCTCCGTGGAGTGCACCCTGGTGTGCCTCTTCGTGGGCTATCCCGCGGCCTATTTCCTGGCCAGCCAGGACTTTTCCCGCCACCGCATGATCTTCATCCTCATCCTTTTGCCCATGTGGATGAACTTCCTTCTGCGCACCTACGCCATGCTCTCCCTGCTGGAGCGCCGGGGCGTCATATCCGGCATCCTGGGCTCCCTGGGCTTTGAGAACGTGCAATTGAACGTACTGGGCACCAACGGCGCGGTGCTCCTTGGCATGGTCTACAACTTCCTGCCCTTCATGATCCTGCCCATCCACACCGCCCTCAAAAAGATGGATCAGCGGGTGGTGGAGGCGGCGCTGGATCTGGGCGCGTCCCCCCGCCGGGTGTTCACCCGGGTCACTCTGCCCCTGTCCCTTCCCGGCGTGGTCAGCGGCATCACCATGGTGTTTATGCCCTCCGTCACCACATTCGCCATATCGCGCCTGCTCGGCGAGGGCAACACCCGCCTCATCGGCGACCTGATCGAGGACAAATTCCTCCGCAGCACCACCAACACCGTGGTCAACGGCTGGGGCGTGGGCTCTACCCTGTCCCTGTTCATGCTGATCCTCATCGTCATCTCCATCTGGCTGCTCAACAGGATCGATCCCAAGAGGGAGGGCGCGTAAATGAAAGCGAGAAAAACCTTCCGGGGCATCTATCTGGCCCTCATCCTCCTCTTCCTCTACGCCCCCATCGCGGTGATGATCGTCCTTTCCTTCAACGCCGCCAAGACCCGGGCCAAGTGGGGCGGCTTCTCCGTCAAATGGTACGTGGAGCTGTTCACCTCCAGTCCCGAGATATTGGAAGCCCTGCGCCTCACCCTTGAGATCGCCGTACTGGCCACCGTCATCTCCGTCATCATGGGCACCCTGGCCGCCATCGGCATCCACTACATGAAAAAGCGGCCCGCCAGCTTTCTTCTGAACCTTTCCTACCTGCCCATGACCATGCCCGACATCGTCACCGGCGTGTCCATGATGCTCATGTTCGTGTTCGTCAGCGTGCCCCGGGGCTTTATGACCATGCTGGCGGCCCACATCGCCTTTGACACCCCCTACGTGCTGTTCTCCGTACTGCCCAAGCTCCGGCAGATGAACCCCAACACCTACGAGGCCGCCCTGGACCTGGGCTGCCGGCCCATGAAGGCGGTGCGCAAGGTCATCGTCCCGGAGATCAAGCCCGGCATCGTCACCGGCGCGCTTTTGTCCTTCACCATGTCCCTGGACGACTTCGTCATCAGCTACTTCACCACCGACGAGGTGCACCAGAACCTGTCCACCATCATCTACTCCGCCGCCAAGCTGGGCATAAAGCCCAAGTTCTACGCCCTGTCCACCCTCATGTTCCTGGCGGTATTGTCTCTGCTTCTGATCATCAACAAGATCTCCTCCACCGCCCTTGAGGACATTTCGTAGTCCATTCCCCCGCAAGGAGGTTTTCGTATGAGAACCCTTTCCACCGGCCCTGGCCCGGCCCGCCCGGCCGCCCATAAACAAAATGGAGGGATATACACATGAAAAAGTACCGTTTCGCCATCATCGCCTGCCTGGTCATCGTCGTCGTGGTCGCCGCCGTGCTGGCCATCACCCATTCCAAGTCCCAGAAGCCCGCTGAGCCCGCGGCCACGCCCGAGCCCACCGTAGAGCCCTCCGCCGAGCCCGAGGCCGCCGAAACCCCCGAGCCGGAGAAGTCCGCCTACGCCGGCACCACCATCACCGTCTACAACTGGTACGACTACATCGATCCCGAGGTCCTCACCGACTTCACCAAGGAGACCGGCATCGAGGTCAACTACGTCTGCTTCACCACCAACGAGGAGATGTACGTCCAGCTGACCAAGGGCGAGGGCAACTACGACATCATCGTGCCCTCCGACTACATCATCGAGCGCATGGTCAAGGAAGGCTCCCTGGCGGAGCTGGACTTCGACGCCATGCCCAATACCAAGGGCATCCTCTCCTGGATGCACAATCCG
>CADAGW010000047.1:10037-17961 GCA_902787475.1 uncultured Eubacteriales bacterium | reverse complement strand
AAGGCGAACTCCTCCGCGCTGGCGCAGGCGAACAGCCCAAACGCCAATACCAGAACCATCGCAAATATCTTCTTCATGCCGAATTCCCTCCGTTTGCGTTTCATTGCCATCAGTTTAGCACTTTACATCAATAAAGTACAGACAGATTCCGTTAATTATCCGCTAACTTCCGGTTACTTCCTGCCCTTTACATTTCATCCGATCTGTGATACCATGTTCCCATACCCCATTCATGCCCATGGAGGTGCCGTATGTCCCCTTTTCTTGACGCCATCCGCTCCTTTGCCGCCGGGCATGTGCCCGGCGTGATCCGCCTGTCCCAGGCCTGGCGGGATCAGGGCATCGAGACGGCGGAGATGGTTCCCGCCTGCCGGTGCCAAAACGTATACTCCGTAGCCAAGACCTTCACCATGACCGCCATAGGCCTACTGTTCGACAGGGGCCTTGTCCGGCTGGACGATAGGGTGCTGGATATCCTCGCGGACGACGTGCCCGCCTCCGGGGTGGATCCCCGCTGGGAGGGCGTCACCGTGGAAATGGCCCTCACCCATAAACTGGGCCTCCCCGAGGGCTTTCTGGACATAGACGTAAACCCCATCTCCCGCTTCGGCGATGACTTCCTTGGCTACATGCTTACGTATCCCCTCATAGACGACCCGGGCAAAACGCCCCGCTACACAGACGGCGCGTTCTACCTTCTGGCCAGGGTGGCGGAAAAGAAGGCGGGCATGCCCCTTGAGGATCTCATGTGGCGGGAGCTGTTCTGGCCCATGGGCTTTCAGGAGGTTGCGTGGAGCCACTGCCCCCGGGGCCACGCCATGGGCGCCACGGGCCTCTACGTCCACTCCGCCGACGTGGCCCGGCTCGCCCTTCTCTACCGGGACGGGGGCGCCTTTGAGGGCCGCCGGCTCCTCTCCGCCCGCTGGACGGACCTGGCCGTATCCCGCGGCTTCGCCCTGGACATGGATCCCTCCCGCTGCATGTACGCCAAGGGCGGTATGTACGGCCAGCTCCTCTCCGTGTTCCCCCAAAACCACCGGGTCCTGGCCGTCCAGGGCTTCCATGACGACTGCATGGCCCTGGCCCGCTTCGCCATGGACTACGGCGACAACCCCTGACCCGTCCGCCTTCGGCCCTGCGCTCACCCAAAATCGCCCCACTAGCCCCGGCCAATCCCTTGAATGTATCCGCCCAATTCCCTGGCAAGCCATCATTCGGCTTCGCCAGAAACGGATATGCCTCCAACCAACAGTGTCATTGCGAGGCGCAAAGCGCCGAAGCAATCCGTTTTCCCCCGCCCCTCAATTCTTCACTATTCAATATTCATTCCTTCATCATTCATTACCACGTCCTAAAACCAACATCGCCGCTATGGAGCCCATCCACAGCGGCGATACCTATGTAAATAGTCCCCGCCTGAAGGGCGGCAAGATGGGATTCTTAAGGGCCTAAGGCCCTTAAGCGAGGAGCCTGAGGGCGAGCAGCCCTCAGCGCCTCCCCTCCCCTCACTCTACCCAATATCCCTCCGCACTGCCCGCGGACACGGGCAGGTCATCCTCCGGGGCGTAGCTGGCGCCGGTGAGCATGTCCACGAGGACTTTGCCGCGGAGCAGGCCGCCGCGGTCGGTAAGGCGCACGCCGTCCATATCCGACTCGTTGCACACCACCACGTATCCGCCCTCCGGCCCGGCGCACAGGGTGGCGCACACGCCCGGCCGCCCGGCGTCCAGAGCGGGCCGATCCACACCGGCCGCGGCGAGGATCCGGCCCAGGAATTCAGAGTTCTCCCGGTGCCCGTGCTGATAGGCCAGCATGGGCAGGGTTCCGATCCATACCGCCTGTCCCTCCCCGTATCGGTTCAGGGTGGCCGCCGCGGTGCCGTCCGGGAAACGGGCCAACACACGGGCCGAGGTGGGGGAGAGCCCCTGCACCATCAGCTCCCCGGCGTAGGTACTGCCTTCCATGCCCACCTTCACAGGGGCCCCGCCCTGGCCGTTGGCCCAGCCCTCGTCGTAGGCATTGGCGAAATGAGACGCCGAGGTGGCGTAGGCCTGCTCCGCGCCGAACACATCCGCAAAGCCGAACCCCGGCTGGGTCAGGGAGCTCAATCCCTCGTCCCCGTCGTAGTCCCCAAAGCAGGCCTCCGAGATCAGCACGCCGCCGCCTTTCACCCATTCCCGTATGGCGTCGGCGGTGGCTTTGTCCTTGTAGTAGGGGAACGGGTCGTAGAGCACACTGATGTCCCGAAGCCCCTCCGGATTCAGCTGCAGCTCCGTCACCACCCTCGGCGCGTATCCCAGATTCCGCAGGCAGGCGCAGGCCCCCTGTATGGACTGGGTGTACCGCTGCCCGGCGCAGTCCACGCAAAAGTCAAACAGCTGGCTCCGCTTGTCCGCCACGATGGCGATCCCGCACTCCGGCGGCGCGGATTTGAGGATCGTCCCCGCCCCTCTTTTCAGCGCCTCGTGGAGCCGCACCGCCGCCTTCAGCCACGGCGTGTCTTTCCCGTCCATGCCGGTCAGCCCCCAGGCCGGCGACTCCAGCCCCAGCCGCTCCGGCCGGAACTGCCAGAATATAAACCCCTTCACCCCCAGCCCCAGGGGCACGAATATATGCCGCTTCATGTCCTCCAGGGTATTGACCTTGGGCCGGGCGTAGGTAGAGCCCCCCACGGCGTGGATCTCCGCGTTGATCACGGGCTTCCCTTCCGCGGCGGATATGGATATGGCCGCCGACAGGGGCTCGCTGCCCACGCTGTTGCCGAACATATCGCACTCCCTGGCGATGGCCACGTCGTCGCTTCCGCAGGTGGCCAGCGGGAAAAAGGGCAGGGTCACGGTGTGGATCATCCCCGGGTGCACCCGGTCGATGGACCTGAGAGCCTCCATCCGCATCCGGGCCTCTTCGGTGATGGTGTCCGTCATAAACAGCCGCCAGTCGATCATGTCGTTAAAGGCGTCGCCCCGCCGGGGCAGCTCCACCTGGCCGAAATCCTCATACGTCCGTCCCCATTTCCGGTTGAGGCCCCCGATGCTCCCATATCTCTTCCCCAGCCACGCCTTGAATCTCTCTTCGCTCTTTTTGCAGTAGCAGGTCAGGTTCTCCATCTCCGTGCTCCGGTGAAGGCAGCAGGTATGCTCCGGCTCCGACCACATGTCCCAGCACACCAGCATGGGGTGCTGATGGTACCGCCTCACCAGCGCCTCGATGAACGCCCGCCGTGCCTGTATCCCCGCCTCGTGGTGATAGCAGGGCCCCGGCGCGCCGCCCAGCTGGCGGCAGGCGTTGGTGGTGGGATATACGGTGCCCTTTCCGTTTGTCACCATCATGGCCTCCGGGTACTTCTCAAAAAACCAGGCCGGCGCGTTGTCCATGATGGGACTCAGTATCACATACAGCCCGTTGACCCGGGCCAGCTCCATCAATTCGTCTATATCCGAAAAATCGTATACCCCCTCCCGGGGGTTGTTGGCCCGCCACATGCTCCAGAACCTGACGGTGTTGAACCCGCACTCCCGCATGTGGTTTAGATCCCTGGCCCATTCCTCCCGCCGGGGCGTGGGGAATCGGTAATACTGCGCGCCAAAGTACAATTTGTCCAGCTCCATATCCATCCTCCCCCGCGGCGCGGCCTATGTCCCTTTGCCCGCGCGCTTCCTCGCGGGTAGTATACCATCCTCCTCCTCCTCTGTCAATTCGCCGTCCCCAAAGAATTTGCGCTATCCTTTATTCAAAATAACAACCGGGCCCACATTGTGTGCTATAATCTCATGGAAGACACAGCGCCGCCCCGCGGCGGGGAGAGAATATCATGCGATACGACCTGATTCACAACCGCACCCCCCGGGCCATCCTTCTGCACATGCTCCTGGCCGCCGTCAGTCTCTTTGTAAACGGCTTCGGCATATACCTGACCATACAGGCGAACATCGGCGCGGCCCCCTGGGACGTGCTGAACCTGGGCCTGTCCCACACCCTGGGCATACTCTACGGCACCGCCTCCATCGCCGTGGCCGTCACCATACTGGTGATCGACATATGCCTTAAAGAGCCCATAGGCCTTGCCATGTTCATAGACGCCCTGGTGGTGGGCAAGAGCGTGGACTTTTTCAACTGGCTCCATCTCGTCCCGCCCTGCAGTTCATACCTGACCGCCGTCCCCCTCATGATCCTCGGCCTGTTCATCGTGGCCTACACCCAGTATTCCTACATGCTCGCTTCCCTGGGCTGCGGCCCCCGGGACACCCTCCTTGTGGGCCTCTCCCGCCGGGCGAAAAGGATCCCCATCGGCGCGGTCAGCGTGGCCCTTTTGAGCCTGGCCACCCTTATCGGCTGGCTCCTGGGCGGCCCGGTGGGGGTGGGCACCCTCATCTGCGCCTTTTTGTCCGGCCCCATACTGCAGCTGGCCTTTTACACCGTCCGCTTCGACGCCACCAAAATCGCCCACCAGCCCCTCCACGCCTCTCTCGCCGTCCTTTTATCGCCCCTTCGCAAACGGGCCGGATCGTAAAGGAGGCCGCTATGTCCGATTCCGCCTCCCCGATCCGCCGCCGCATCCGCTTTTTCGGCCGGGTGCAGGGCGTGGGCTTCCGATACCGGGCCCGCCACGCCGCCCAAATGTACGGCTGCACCGGCTGGTGCCGGAACGAATACGACGGCTCCGTCCTCATGGAGATCCAGGGCGATCCCGACGCCATCGACCGGGCGATCCTCTCCATAGAGTCCGGCCCCTTCGTGCGCATAGACGACATGCGTCAATCCCTCATCCCCCTCCAGGACGAGAGGGGATTTTATACAGAATAGGAAACGGAGACACACATGGACAAAGCAGAATCCCCCCGCTTCATACAGGTGCGCGGGGCCAGAGTACACAACCTGAAAAACGTGGACGTGGACATCCCCCTGGGCAAGATCGTGGCCGTGGCCGGTGTCTCCGGCTCCGGCAAATCCTCCCTGGCCCTGGGCGTGCTCTACGCCGAGGGCTCCCGCCGCTACCTTGAATCCCTGTCCACCTACACCCGCCGCCGCATGACCCAGGCCGCCCGGGCGGACGTGGACCAGGTGCTCTACGTGCCCGCCGCCCTGGCCCTTCACCAGCGGCCCGGCGTGCCCGGCATCCGCTCCACCTTCGGCACGGGCACGGAGCTTCTGAATGCCCTGCGCCTCATGTTCTCCCGGCTCTCCAGCCATATTTGCCCCAACGGCCACTACTGCCCGCCCTCCATGAACGTGGCGGCGGAAAGGGAGATCGTCTGCCCCACCTGCTCGGCCCGGTTCTTTGGCCCCGGGGCGGAGGAGCTGGCCTTCAACAGCCAGGGCGCCTGCAAGGCCTGCGGCGGCACGGGCACGGTGCGCACCGTGGACGAATCCACCCTGATCCCGGACGAGTCCCTGACCATAGACGACGGGGCGGTGGCCCCCTGGAACAGCCTGATGTGGTCCCTTATGACCGACGTGTGCCGGGCCATGGGGGTCAGGACAAACGTGCCCTACCGGGAGCTGACAGCGGAGGAAAAGGACATCGTCCTTCACGGCCCCATGGTCAAAAAGCACATATTCTACCGGCCCAAGAATAAAGACAGCGCCACCGCCGGGGAGATGGACTTCACCTATTACAGCGCCGTGGCCACGGTGCAAAACGCCCTTGCCAAGGTCACGGACGAAAAGGGCATGAAGCGGGTGGAAAAGTTCCTCCGGGAGGACGTGTGCCCGGACTGCGGGGGCACCCGCCTCTCGCCCGCCGCCCGCGCGCCCCGCATCCGCGGCGTGTCGCTGGATCAGGTCTGCGCCATGCCCCTGTCCGAGCTGTGCGCCTGGGTGGACGGGGTGCCCGCCTCCCTGCCGGAGGAGATGCGGCCCATGGCCGAGAGCATCTGCGCCGCCTTCCGCTCCGCCGCCAGGCGGCTTCTGGATCTGGGCCTTTCCTATTTGTCCCTTGACCGGGCCGCCTCTACCCTCTCCACCGGGGAAAGGCAGAGGATGCAGCTGGCCAGGTCTGTGAGGAACCGCACCACGGGCGTTCTGTACGTGCTGGACGAGCCCTCCATAGGCCTTCACCCCGCCAACATACAGGGCCTCACCGGCGTCATGCGGGACCTGGTGGCCGACGGAAACACCGTCCTGCTGGTGGATCACGACACCCAGATCTTGCGGGAAGCGGACTATCTGGTGGAGATGGGCCCCGAGGCGGGGGAGAGGGGCGGATACGTCATCGCCAAGGGCACGGTGGAAAAGGTGTCCCATGACCCCGCCTCCCGGGTCGGCCCCTTCCTCTCCGGCTCCGCCGCCCCCGCCCGGCAGAGGGCCGGGGACGAAGATATGTTCAAGGAGGGCGCCATCACTCTGTCCACCGGCCCCATCCACACCGTCAAGCCCCTCTCCGTCTCCATCCCCAAGGGCCGCCTCACGGTGGTCACCGGCGTGTCCGGCTCCGGCAAGACCACGCTGGTGCTGGAAAGTCTGGTGCCCGCCCTCTCCGCCCGGATCGCCGGGGACAGACTGCCGGATCACGTGATCTCCCTCTCCGCCCCGGGGATCGGGCACGTCAAGCTCATCGACGCCACCCCCATAGGCATCAACGTCCGCTCCACCGTGGCCACCTACGCCAATGTCCACGACGAGCTCCGCAAGATCTACGCCCGCACCCAGGACGCCCGGGAGAGGGGCTATAAGGCCCCCGCCTTTTCCTACAATACCGGCTCCCTCCGCTGCCCCGTGTGCGACGGCACCGGCCAGGTCAGCCTGGACGTGCAGTTTTTGCCGGACGTGGACATCCCCTGCCCCCAGTGCCGGGGCGCCCGCTACGGCCGGGAGGCCTGGCAGATCCGCCACACCAACAAGGCGGGCGAGACCCGCTCCCTGCCGGAGCTGATGGACATGGACGTTCAGTCCGCCCTCCAGTTCTGCCGGGACATGTCGCTGGTCAAAACCCGGCTCCAGGTGCTTCAGAGCCTGGGTCTTGGCTATCTCACCCTGGGGGAGGAGACGCCGTCCCTTTCCGGCGGCGAGGCCCAGCGGCTCAAGCTGGCCAGCGAGATGGGCCGCCCCCAGGCCGATTCCCTGTTCGTGTTCGACGAGCCCACCATTGGCCTTCACCCCCTGGACGTGCAGACCCTCCTCAAGGTATTCGACACCCTCATAGGCTCCGGGGCCACCGTGGTGGTCATAGAGCACGACCTGGACGTGATCAAAAGCGCCGACTGGATACTGGACATGGGCCCCGGCGGAGGAGAACAGGGCGGCCGCCTGGTGGCATCGGGCACTCCCAGCCAGGTAGCCGCGAATCCCGAAAGCATCACCGGCAGGTTCATCCGCCCCTGATGTTTAGGGGGGGGCTGGTGGGCATTATTCTCAATTCGCAATGGTCGTTTTTGAAATCTGTATTCGCAATGGTCGTTTTTGAAATCTGTATATTCAAAAACTCCCTTGCTCATTGGGCTCTCTCCGGCACTTATCCGCCACTGGCGGGTGCCGACCTTCGCCCCGTTATTTTTGAAATTTTTGCCTTCTTTCTGTGCCTTGGGAGATGGACAATCCGCCGCAAATATGATACAATACCTTTAAATCCACAAGAAAGGACTGATTTCATGCCCAGACCGAAGGGAAGCAAAAACCGCAAGTCCAAGACCGTGGCGGTAGTGGAGAACGTAAACGAGCGCATTGAGGCCGTCAGCGCCGAGATCGAAAGCCTCAAGGAGCAGCTCAAGGCCAAAAAGGCAGAGCTCAAGGATCTGAACAAGGCCAAGGAGGAGGCGGACAAGCTGGCCGCCGAGAAGAAGGCCGAGGAGGACAAAAACGCCATACTGGCCGCCGTGGCCGCCAGCGGCAAGTCAGTAGACGAGATACTGGACATGCTCAAGGCCCAGTGATCTGCATTCCCTCCGTATCGCACGGAGGGAATTGTATTATGTACTGCCCGCATTGG
>CADAGW010000047.1:0-10001 GCA_902787475.1 uncultured Eubacteriales bacterium | reverse complement strand
ATGGTCTTTCGGAGGGCCGGGTGACCATGGGCGTACTGCTGTTGGACTTGGTCAACGCCTTCGAGACGCCCGCCCCCGACGATCTTGACAGGATCGATGCCGACGTGGAGGCACTGGATGACGACGTGGCCCGGTCCATAGCGGAGCACTGGAAACGGGTGTACCTGGATGAAAACTACCGCCTGCTGATCAGCGGACAGGACGATCCGTCCCTTCTGGCCCTGCCCGATGAGGGCGAGGGCCACGCCTTCGTGGTGCTGGGCTATGAGCTCAAGGACGGGGAGATGACCGACGAGCTCAAGCGCCGGTGCGACGCCGCCGCCGAGGCCGCCCGGGCCTACCCCAGGGCCATACTGGTGTGCACCGGCGGGGCCACCGGGGTCAACAATCCCGACGGCCACACCGAAGGGGGCCTGATGAAGGCATACCTGACGCAGGTCTGCGGCCTGGACGAGGGCCGTATCTTCACCGACGAAAAGGCCATGAACACCGCCCAGAACGCCCTCAACACCTTCGAGATCATGAAGGAGCGGGGCACCGCCACCATGACCATCGTCACCTCCGCCTACCACCAGAAGTGGGGCCAGGTGCTCTACAACGGCGTGGGGGCCGTAAACGCCCAAAACGGCGGCTTCTGCCCCGCCATCGTGGGCAATTTCTGCTGCGACGTGGAGCCCTCCGTGGAGCTGTTCCGCAAGGGCGACCAGTTCGCCGCCTACCAGATGGCCCGCATACTGGATCTGCCCGAAAGCGATATCGACCTGCTCCCGGACATCTGGGGCGAATACCTGGCCTACATCATGGGCCAGTCGTAACCGATTTTGCGCATGTCCATCGGGGTGGAGAAATGCCATTTTCCGGAAGGAAGGTCATCCCATGAAGCTGATCGGCTGTCCTTTTTGCTCCCAGAACGCCTTTGAGGACGCCCAGAGGGTGTTGTCAGAAGCCAAAGTCCCCGCGTCGCCGGAGAGCCCTGTGTACGGCATGGACAGGCCCTTTTACGCCCCCGGCGGGTACTACGGCCAATGCTGGTGGAGCCTTGACTACGCCCTGGCCCTGGAGGGGGCCAAGTGGCTGGATTTTGCCGCGGCCCGCGACCTGATACACAACCTCAGGCGTACCCAAAGGCCCGACGGCCGGGTGATGCTCTACGGCGCGGACAGCTTTGCCCACATCCCGTCTGTCAAAGAGGACGTGGCCTCCCTGCCCAAATACTTTGAGACCTGCTACGACATTTGCATGATGTCCGGGGATGTGGATCTTTGCCGGGAGACGGTGACGCTGTTTGAAAACAGCCTGGCCTGGTGGATCAGGAACCGATACGACCCCGAAACCGGCCTGTTTTCGGCGGTGTTCGAGGAGACCTTTGTGCCCAACACCCATTCTGTTTCCGGGGTGTACGCGCCGGTGGACACACAGTTTCAGCTGATGCTGGGCATGGAGAACACGGCCTCCCTCATCCGGACGCTGGAGAGGAAAAAGGGCCTTACACTGGATTTCATACAAAATCCATCCGGGTATTACCAGAATCTGGCTCAAAACACGCTGGAATCGGCCCGAAAATGGCTCTATAACGGCCAAAAAGGGGCCTTTTTCCCCTACGTTTTGACCCAAAAGAGGCAGTATCCGGCCCTGCTGGGCTCCACCTTCATGGGCTTTTACGTGCCGGAGGGGGAGGTGGGGGACAGGCTGGAGGCCCTGCTCCGTGACCCGGAGGCCTTCGGCTGGGGCCGCTTTCCCATCTCCTCCGCCGCCCTCACCGATCCCCTGTTCACCACCGTGGCGGGGGACTACAACGGCAACCCGGCCTGGTGCGGCAGCGTGTGGACGCTGATCAACGACCAGACCGCGAAGGCCCTTATCCGCTCGGGCCGACAGGAAACGGCGGCGGAGCTGATCATAGCGACCCTTGCGGCCTTCTCCGGGGCGGGCGACAGGGGAAAGGCCATCTCCGGGCAGGGGAACTTCGCGGAGTTTCTGAATCCCTTCACCGGACACGGGGAAGGGGCCCTCCGGTACGCCTGGAGCGCCGGGCAGTGCATACGGATGGTGGTGGAGGCGGTGTTCGGCCTTCGCTATGACGGCTTCACCGGCGTCCTCACGGCCGCCCCGCTCAACGCAGGGGCCCTCAGGGACAGTACGATGCGGCTGGAGGACATACCACTTCCGGACGGCAGGCGGGCCTGGGCCGCGCTGAAGGACGGGAAAGTGGAGATCGGTACAGAAAACTGAATACAGGTCACAAATGAAAACGGATCGCCTGTATGCCCGCCTTGACGCGGGCCTGCGGCGGTCCGTTTTCGCGTGCGGGGGATGCGAAAAGACGGCGTCATCCGTTTGGCGCATCTTGATTTCTCGGCGGTTCTATATTATAATGACCGCGGAGACGATCCATCCGATGACAAGGGGGGAGACGAAATGAAGGAAAAGATAGACGTGTTCCAGTATTCGGAGACCATTGTCCGGGCCCTGGGGAATGGCGCGCTTCTGGGCACCATGGGGGACAAGTACAACGCCATGGTCATCGGCTGGGGCCACTTGGGCGTGGTGTGGGGCCGTCCCACCTTCGTGGCCTACGTGCGGGAGCACCGCTACACCAAGGCCCAGCTGGACAAGACCCACGAGTTCACCGTCAGCGTGCCCCTGGGGGAGGCGGACAAGGCCATCACCCGGATCTGCGGGCTCAAATCCGGCAGGGACATCGACAAGGTGCAGGAGGCGGGCCTGACCCTGGTGGAGCCCGAGACCAACCACACCCCCGGCGTGGCCCAGTATCCCCTGACCATAGAGTGCCGGGTGCTCTACAGCCAGAAGCAGGACTTATCCGCCCTGCCGGAGGACATCCGCGCGGGCTCCTATCCCCAGGACGTGGACGGCGGCGCGCCACTGGCCAACCGGGACGCCCACACCGCCTACATAGGGGAGATCGTGGACGCCTATATCATACGGGACTGAAGATATAATGGGAGGCTTTGACATGAAGAAGTACGACGTGGCGGCCTACATTTGGCCCGCCTATACCGGGGACGAGCCCCGCACCCGCATATTCTGGCCCGAGGGCATGGGGGAGTGGCAGTCGGTAAAGAGCGCAGTCGCCAAGTATCCCGGCCACCAGTGGCCCCGCCGTCCCCTGTGGGGATATGTGAACGAGGCCGACCCCTATGTGATGGAGATGGAGATCGAGGCCGCCGTGGATCACGGGGTCAACGTGTTTATATACGACTGGTACTGGTACGACCGGCGGCCCTTCCTCGAAAACTGCTTAAACGACGGCTTCCTGAAGGCCAAGAACAACGGCAAGATGAAGTTCTACCTCATGTGGGCCAACCACGACGCCGTGGCCCTGTGGGACAAGCGCAATTCAAACGACCTTGAGACCGTGGTGTGGCAGGGCTCCCAGACCCGCCGGGAATTCGAGCGGGCCATGAAGCGGGTCATCGACAAATACTTCCGTCTGCCCAACTACTACACCATCGACGGCAAGCCCGTGTTCATGATCTACGATGTGCCCAAGCTGGTGGAGGGCCTGGGCGGCGTGGAGGAGACCAAGAAGGCTATAGCCTGGTTCCGCCAGGCCTGCGTGGACGCGGGGCTTGACGGCCTCCACCTCCAGTTCACCATGTGGAACGAGAGCTTCACCAATTTGAGCGGCGTGGACGGGGGCAAAGCCGTGCCCGCCCAGGCCTTTGTGGACGTGGGCTTCGACAGCTGCTCCCACTACCAGTTCGTGCACTTCGCCAACATCGACAGAAACTACGAGGACGTGCTTCCCGATGTGGAAAGGGAATGGAAGAAGCTGGAGACTCTGCCCTTCCCGTATTTCCCCCACGTGAGCGTGGGCTGGGACAACAATCCCCGCTTCAACGATTTCCGACCCGGGGTCCTCAAAAACTGCACCCCGGAGAACATCGAGCGGGCCCTCCGCATGGCGAAGGACTACGCCGACCGGCACCCGGAGCAGCCGCCGCTGGTCACGGTGAACAGCTGGAACGAGTGGACGGAGACCAGCTACCTGGAGCCGGACGACCTGTACGGGTATGGGTATCTGGACGCCATCAAAAAGGTGTTCGTGGATCAGAAGTAACCGAATGACGGGGGAGGGATCGCCATGCTGCGGGTCGCCATCGTGGGCACGGGCAACATAAGCCACGCCCACATCCAGTCCTATCTGCGCTTCCCGGACCGGGTGCGCATCGCCGCCCTGGCGGACATCGTGCCGGGGAAGGCGGAGAGGGTGAAGGAAAAGTATCACCTGGACTGCGATACATACTCTGACCACCGGCAGATCCTCTCCCGGGGGGATATAGACATGGTGGACTGCTGCTGTCCGCCCTACGTCCACGCGCAGATCACCATAGACGCCCTCAAGGCGGGCAAGCACGCCATATGCGAAAAGCCCATGGCCGCATCCCTTCAGGAGTGCGACGAGATGCTCCGGGCCCGGGACGAAAGCGGCAAATGCCTGTCCGTCATCGCCCAGAACCGGTTCAGAAAGCCTATACGGGACCTGAAGGCACTCTTGGACAGCGGCCTTGCGGGGCCGGTTCGCTCCGCCCAGGTGGACTCCTTCTGGTGGCGGGGCCGCTGCTACTACGACCTGTGGTGGCGGGGCACCTGGGAAAAGGAGGGCGGAGGCTGTACCCTCAACCACGCCGTGCACCACATCGACATGCTGGGCTGGATGATGGGCCTGCCCCGCCGGGTCACCTCCGTGCTGGCCAACACCGGCCACGACAACGCGGAGGTGGAGGATCTGTCCGTGTCCATACTGGAATACCCCGGGGCCCTGGCCCAGATCACCGCCTCGGTGGTGCACCACGGGGAGGATCAGGCCCTGACCTTCCAGTGCGAGAAGGCCAAGATCGCCGCTCCCTTCTCGGTGTACGCCTCGACATCTATGGACAACGGCTTCCCGGAGCGGAACGGGGCCCTGGAAAAGGAGATACAGGACTATTGCGGCGCCCTGCCGCCCATTCCCTGGGAGGGCCACGCCGGGCAGATCGAAAACGTGCTGACCGCCATCGAGACCGGCGCTCCCGTGGCCATAGGGGGCGAGGACGGGCGGCGCACCATAGAATTGATCACCGCCATATACGAGTCCGGCTCCCTGGGCCATTCGGTGGAGCTGCCCCTCCAAAGGGACGATCCCTTCTACACCGTGGAGGGCATCCGCCGATACGCGCCCCATTTCCATGAAAAGACCGTCTCCCAGGCCGAGCTGGGGGAGAGCGAAATCACCCTCGGCAGCTTCGACAGAAAGTGAGGTGCCCTCTGTGCAGACCAAGGACGGCATGAACTACGCGCCACAGGGAAAGCCCGCCCCGGTGGTAAAGCCGGGCGAATTCGTGTTTTCCGCCGTGGGGCTTGAACACGGCCACATATACGGCATGGCCAACGGCCTCATCGAGGCCGGGGGCACCGTCAAATACGTCTGGGACCGGGATCCGGCCAAGATGGCGGCCTTCATAAAGGCCTATCCCCAGGCGAAACCCGCCCGGTGCGAGGAGGAGGCCCTGGAGGACAGGGATACCCACATGATCGCCGGGGCCGCGGTGACCAGCGAAAGGTGCGCCTTGGGCCTTCGGGCCATGGACGCGGGGAAGGATTATTTTACCGACAAGGCCCCCTTTACCACCCTGGCCCAGCTGGAAAGCGCCAGAGAGAAGGTCAAAGAGACGGGCCGCAAGTACATGGTCTACTATTCCGAGCGGCTCCACGTGGAGGGGGCCGTGCTGGCGGGTTATCTCATCGATCAGGGGGAGATCGGAAGGGTCATCAGCGTGTCCGGCTTCGGCCCCCACCGGATCGGCGCTCCTTCCTCAAGGCCCGACTGGTTCTGGGTGCGGGAAAAATACGGCGGCATACTCTGCGACATCGGCAGCCACCAGATCGAGCAGTACCTGTACTATGCCGGGGAGACGGAGGCCCATGTGGCGTACAGCCGGGTGGGCAACTACGGGCACAGGGACCACCCCCAGCTGGACGATTTCGGCGACTGCGCGATCACCGGCGAGAAGGGCACCACCAATTATTTCAGGGTGGACTGGTTCACTCCCGACGGCCTTCGCACCTGGGGCGACGGGCGCACCCTGATACTGGGCACCGAGGGGTATATCGAGCAGAGAAAGTACATAGACGTGGCCCAACAGAAGGAGGGCGGCAACCATATCTACCTGGTCAACGGCAGGGGCGAAAGGCACATCGACGCCACCGGCGTCACGGGATATCCCTTCTTTGGCCAGCTGATACTGGACTGCCTGAACCGGACGGAGAACGCCATGACCCAGGCGCACGCCTTCAAGGCCGCCCAACTGTGTCTGGAGGCCCAGGCAAAGGCCGTGGACATGACCCCGGGCCCGGACAGGGGCCTGTGATAAAGGAGGTACGCCATGCCGTATTCCGCGATAGAGGCGATACAGCGCCGCAGGAGCGTGCGCACCTATGACCCGGCCCCGGCGCCGGAAAAGGACATACAGGCGCTCATGGACTATATCGAGGCGCTCACCGATCCCTTCGGCGGGCGGGTGGAGTTCCGCCTGCTGGACGCCAAAGAAAAGGGACTCTCCAGCCCCGTGATCGTGGGGGAAAAGCTGTATTTTGCCGCCAAGGCGCAAAGGACAGAGAACTTTGAGGCGGCGGTGGGATACCGGTTCGAGGCCGCCTGCTTGTATGCCCGGTATCTGGGCCTTGGCACGGTGATGCTGGCGGGCACGCTGGACCGGGCCGCCTTTGAGAGGGCCATGGAGCTGAAAGAGAACGAGGTCATGCCCGTGGTGAGTCCACTGGGTGTACCCGCCCAGAAGAAAAGCCTCAGGGAGACCCTGATGCGCAAGGGCACCCATGCCGACGAAAGGAAGCCCTTTTCCCAGCTGTTTTTTGACGGGGAGTGGGGGAGGGGCCTGACCCGGGAGGCCGCCGGGGTTTTTGGGACGGCGCTGGAGATGGCCCGGCTTGCTCCCTCCGCGGTGAACCGCCAGCCCTGGCGGGCGGTGGCGGCGGGGGACACCGTACACTTCTTCGAGGAAAAGACCATGAAGGACTCGCCCCAGGGCGACCTTCAGAGGGTGGACATGGGCATCGCCCTGTGCCACTTCCACCTGACCATGCAGGAGGAGGGCCGGGGCATACGGATGTTCACAGGCGATCCCGGCATATCCCGCCCGGACAACGCCCGTTATTTTCTGTCCTGCCAGGCGCTTTGATCGGGCCGCCTGATGATGTTCTCGGCGCCCATGACGGATTGAGGCTACGGATTGCTTCGTCGGTCTTTGACCTCCCCGCAATGACAGGAAAGCGCCTTTGCCATTGCGAGGGCGCACGCAGCCGCCGCCCAGTGGGCGAAATGCGGCGGAGTAAGCCCAATGAGGCAAGGAGTTTTTGAATATACGGATTTCAAAAACGACTATGCCGAATTGAGAGGTTCCGAAGTGACGAAGCGATCCGTTCCCCTGCTATGCATGATTTCGCATTTTTTGTTCTTCGAGCCGGGGGATGAACACATGACCGCTTCCAATGTGTACAGGGCCATATTTTTTGAAAAGCCGGATCATATCCCCATGACCTTCGCCATCAACGGGGCCTGCTGGCACCACTATCCCCAGGAGTGGCTCTGCGAGCAGATGGAAAGGCATAAGCTGCTGTTTCCCCACTTTGTGGCCCCGAAGCTGCCATATGTCCCGGAATACGGCAACTGCTGCCGGGCGGATCGGCCTTATACCGACGATTTCGGCTGCGTGTGGTACACCGCCGACGACGGGATCGTGGGCACGGTGAAGGGACATCCATTGGCCCGCTGGGACGATTTTGACGCCTACACGTTCCCCGACCCGGGGAAATGCATGGGCATCGGGCCCATCGACTGGGCGGCGGAGAGGGAAAGGATACGCGCCCGCCGGGGAAGGGGCGAGTTCGTGGGGGCGGGGCTTCGTCACGGGCACACCTTTTTGCAGCTGTCGGACATACGGGGGTATCAGAACCTGCTCTTCGACATGGCGGACGAGGAGCCCATGCTTTGGAAGCTCATAGAGGGCGTGGAGGCCTTTAACCAGGGCATCGTGGACCGGTATCTTCAGATCGGGGTCGATATGTTCTCCTTCCCGGAGGATCTGGGCATGCAGGTGGGGCCCATGCTCTCGCCCGACCAGTTCCGAAGGTACATCAAGCCCAGTTACAAGCGGATGATGGACGCGGTGCGGAAAAGGGGCCTGCCCATACACATGCACTCCGACGGGGATATCCGGCTCTTGGCCGACGATATCGTGGACAGCGGCGTGATGGCATTGAACCTTCAGGATCTGGTCAACGGCATCGAGTGGATCCGGGATAAGTTCAGGGGGAAGATCTGCATAGACCTGGACATCGACCGGCAGCGCATTACCCCCTACGGCACGCCGGAGCAGGTGGACGAGCTGATCCGCGGGGAGGTCATGGAGCTTTCCTGCCCGGACGGGGGGCTCATGATGATATACGGATTGTACCCCGGCGTGCCCATGAAAAACGCGGAGGCGTTGATGGACGCCATGGAACGGTACTGCGTACTGTAAAAGGCGGGGCTCCCGGCATTTCGGGAGCCCTTTTTTATCACAATATACACCGTTTCCTGCTTGGATGGGGGCTTGTGTTGTGCTATACTCTCTCCGAAAGAAAAAAAGCCATACTTTCCCGGTATCGCTTTTTTTATGCCCTTTTTGGAGATGGAACCTCATGCGAAGATCGAACCGGATTTCCCTGACCGAAGGCCCCCTTTTCCCGGCCATCGTCCGCTTCAGCGTGCCGCTGATGCTCTCAAACGTGCTCCAGGTGCTCTTCAATATGTCCGACATCGCGGTGGTGGGCCGCTTCGCCGGGCCGGAGGCCCTGGGGTCGGTGGGCTCCACGGCCATACTGGTGACCCTGTTTACGGGCTTTCTCATCGGTATGGGCAGCGGGGTCAACGTGGTGGTGGCCCGGTACCTTGGCGCGGGGCGGCACAGAGACGTGAGCGAGACGGTGCACACGTCCCTGATCCTGCTGCTCATCACGGGCCTTGCGGCCTTTTGCGTGGGCTTTCCCCTGACCCCGGCCCTCCTTCGCCTGCTGGGCACCAAGGACGTGCTTCTGCCCGGGGCCGTCCGGTATCTGCGGATATACCTTGTGGGCATGCCGGCCCTGGCGCTGTTCAATTTCGGCAGCGGCGTGCTCTCCGCCTCGGGGGACACCCGCCACCCGCTGATCTTTTTGTCCATCGCGGGGGGCCTCAACGTGGCGCTCAATCTCCTCTTTGTGGTGGGCTTTCACATGGCGGAGGCGGGGGTGGCCCTGGCCTCGGCCATATCCCAATACGTGTCCGCCGCGCTGGTGTTGCTGTCTCTCATGGGCCGGGTGGAGTCCATAGGCATCCACAGAAGGCTTCTGGCCCTGCGCAGCGACAAGTGCCGCCAGGTGCTGTCCATTTCCGTCCCCTCCGGCCTTCAGAACGCCATATTCGCCATCGCCAATCTGTTCATACAGGCCGGGGTCAACTCCTTCGACGCGGTGATGGTGGAGGGCAATTCCGCCGCCGCCAACGCCGACGCTCTGGTCTACGACGTGATGGCCGCCGTGTACACCGCCTGCGCCAGCTTCATGAGCCAGAACTGCGGGGCGGGCATACGGGAGAGGGTGAAGAAGAGCTACCTGATCTGCCTGTCCCTGTCCTTCGGCGTGGGAGCGGTGATGGGCGGGTGCCTGGCGCTGTTTGGACGGCCCTTTTTGTCCCTGTTCACGGGGGAGGGGGAGGTGATCGGGGCGGGACTGATCCGCCTGAGGATCATGGGCATATCCTACGCCTTCTCGGCCCTCATGGACTGCACCATCGCCGCCTCCCGGGGCCTGGGCAAGAGCCTCGTCCCCACCGTCATCGTGATACTGGGCTCCTGCGTGTTCCGGGTGGTGTGGGTGTATACGGTGTTCGCCCACTTCCACACCATAGAGTCGCTGTACCTTCTCTACATATTCAGCTGGACCATCACGGGCGTGTCGGA
>CADAGW010000046.1 GCA_902787475.1 uncultured Eubacteriales bacterium | reverse complement strand
CGCATGGGCAGATCCAGTATCCTCTTTTTGTCCACGATGGACTCCCGGTGGGAAAACGCCCGCATGCCGTCCCGCCCGTGGTAGGACCCCATGCCGCTCTCGCCCACGCCGCCGAACCCCATGCCCGGCACCGCCAGGTGGATCACCGTGTCGTTCACGCACCCGCCGCCGAAGGCGCACCGGGACAGAAGCATTTTTTCGTGCTGTTTATTGGTGGAGAACACGTAAAACGCCAGGGGCTTCTGCCTGTCCCGCATCATCCCCGGTATCTCCTCCACCCGGTCAAACGTCAGTATGGGCAGCACCGGCCCAAATATCTCCTGCCCCATCACCGCGTCGTCCCAGGTCACGTTATCCATCACCGTGGGCTCGATCCTGAGGCCCTCCCGGTCATATTTCCCTCCGTGCACGATCTTGTTTTCGTCCAGGAGCCCCAGTATCCTCTCAAAGTGCTTCCGGTTCACGATCTTCCCGTAGTCCTCATTTTCCAGGGGCCTTTCCCCGAACTGCTGCCCGATCTCCTTTTTGACCGCCGCCACCAGCTCATCCTTTACGCCCCTTTGGCACAGCACGTAGTCCGGCGCCACGCAGGTCTGCCCGCAGTTGAGATATTTGCCCCACACGATCCGCCGGGCCGACAGGGGAATGTCCGCCGTCTCGTCCACGACGCAGGGGCTCTTGCCGCCCAGCTCCAGCACCACAGGGGTCAAATGCTTCGCCGCCCGCTCCATCACGGTCCTTCCCACCGCCTGACTGCCGGTAAAGAATATCATGTCGAACTTCTGCTCCAGCAGGTCGCTGTTCTCAGCCCTCCCGCCGGTCACCACCGCCACATACCGGCTCTCAAAGGTCTCCCCGATCATCTCCGAGAGCACCCGGGAGGTGGCGGGGGAGTAGGCGCTGGGCTTTACGATGGCGGTGTTTCCCGCGGCGATGGCGTCCGCCAGGGGGCTTAGGGTCAACAGCACCGGGTAATTCCAGGGGCTCATGATCAGCACGCTGCCGTAGGGCGCATACCGGGTGAAGCACCGGGAAAAAAACTGAGGCACGGGGGTGATCACCCGCTTCTCCCGGGCAAAATGCCGTATGTGCCGCAAAAGATAGCTGATCTCCCCCTTGGCCAGCCCGCTCTCGCACATATACGACTCCATGTGGCTCTTGCCCAGATCCTCCTTAAGCGCCGCCTCGATCCGGAGAGAATACTTGTCTATGGCTCTCTTGAGACGCTTCAGCATCTCCGCCCGGAACCCCACCTCCAGCGTGGTCCCGGTGCCAAAATACTCCCTTTGCGCCTTCAATAATTCCGCCGCGCCCATGCCTCACGCCTCCCTCTCCATTACCAGATGGTATATCCTCTCCAGTCTCGCCGCGTCCCACAGCGTAGGCACGGGGTAGAGGGGATTGGCCTCCCTGTCCGCGTTTCTGGCCAGAAGGGGTATGTCCTCCTCCCTGATCCCGGAAAGGGTGGCGGGTATGTTCATCCGCCGGTTCAGATCCTCTATGGCCTCAATAAACGCTTTCGCCGCCGCCCCGTCGCTGTCCGTGGGCTTTGTGATCCCGGCGTAATCTCCCAGCTGGCGGAGCTTTTTGTACACGCAGGGCCCGTACTCCTTCAGCACGATGGGCAAAAGCACCGCGTTGGCCAGCCCGTGGGGGATGTTGTACGCCCCGCCCAGGGAGTGGGCCACCGCGTGCACATATCCCACATAGGACTTGGTGAACGCGTCCCCCGCCAGATACGCCGCGTGGAGCATATTGCCCCGGGCGGTCACATCGTCCCCCTGGTTGTACGCCTTTTCCACGTTCTCAAATATCAGCTTCACCGCCTCCAAGGCCTCCTTGCGGGTCTCCCGGGTGGTGCTCTGGCCGATGTAGGCCTCTATGGCGTGGGTCATGGCGTCCACGCCGGTGGTGGAGGTCATGTGCTTGGGCAGCGTCACCGTCAGCCGTGGATCCAGCACCGCGAACTTGGGCAGCAGGGGGAAGGAGTTTATGCACTTTTTCACGTGGGTCCTGCTGTCGGTGACGATGGCTGCCAGGGTGGCCTCGCTGCCCGTCCCCGCCGTGGTGGGCACGGCGAAGAGGAGGGGCAGTCTCTTGTGCACCTTCAGATTTCCCATCAGCTGCTGTATGGTCCTGTCGGGCCGGGCGATGCAGGCGCCGATGGCCTTGGCCGTGTCGATGGGGGAGCCGCCCCCAAACCCGATCAGGGCGTTGCAGCCGTTCTCTTTGTACACCTTCACGCCCTCTTCGATCACGTCCGTGGTGGGGTTGGCCACCGCCCGGTCAAACACCGTCAAACTGAGCCCTCTGGCCTTCGCGGCAAAGCGCAGGCTGTCGGTGAGGCGCGCCTTCATCACCCCCGCGTCCGTCACCAGCATGGGCTTTTTGAGCTCCCGCTTTTCCAGCTCTCCGGCGATCTGGGTCACGTCGGTCAGTATCACCGGCCTTTTGTAGGGCAGAAAGGGCATGGCGATCCGAAACCCCTCCTGGTACGCCCGGCAGTATATCTTTTTCAGCACATTCATATCCATCATTCCTTTACCGCGTCAGATCGGATACCCCATTATACGTCCCCCGGGCAAACTTCCCTTGACGAACACATTAACGGCGCGTTTCCTTTTCCGCCACATTCCACGGCGGCGTACAAGTCTGATGAAGAAGTACTGTGTACCATCCATTCCTGTATCTGCCGCCCTCCGGCTCCTTGTTTCATCGGGGCTCCGGCCCCGAACCCCGGAGTGTGCAAGTGCAAGCCCCTCATCCTTCATTATGAAAGGTTTGTCAATGATTTGGCCGCCCTCCTCGTGAGGGCGGTCTTTCATCGCTTATCACACCGCCATGTGGGCCGCCTTCCGCCGCTCCTGCCCCAAAATCCATTGACAAAGGGCTCCCGCCAGCCTATAATGAACCCGGAATCCACCAAAGGAGGGAACCATATGAAGCTCATCCGCGTGGCGGCTCTTGAAAAGGACATCCTCTTCTGCCTGGACGAACCTGTCTCTCTCGCCCTTACCATCCGCGAGGAGGCCCCCGTGATCCACGGACACAAGGTGCCCGTGGACGAGACGGAGATCTCCTTTACCGGCGGAGAGGCCTGCCTCCCCCGCCATATGGGGGAGCACGACCGTGCCTTCGACCGCTTCCGCCTCTTTCTGGACGGCGCGCCCCTGCCCGGCGTCTCCTACGTCACCGATATAGAGCATACGGCCTGGAACTATCCCTACCCGGCTCTGTCCACCATCAAGTCCCTCAACTGCCGCATAGAGCTGGGCGCGCCCCTGGGGTGCGACCAGCAGGGCCGCCCGGACATCAACCTCCCCGCCTTCATCTCCCTCCGCTCCCAGCCGGGCACCCGGCCCTACCGCTTCGAGGGTGCCACCTACTACATCTTCGAGGACGCGGTGCGGGCGATGGAGGCGATGATTAAGGGCTACAAGACCAGCACCGTGGTGGTGCTCAATTCACCCCTGCGCTTCGGCTCCAAGGGGGAGAAGGACATGCTGGACACCTGCCTTCACCCCCTGTTTGAAAAAGACGCGCCATATGCCTTCATCAGCGCCTTCAACATGACCACCCCCGAGGGCCAAAAGGTGTTCGCCGCCTTTTTGAGCTTCCTGGCCGAGAACTACGCCCGCCCCGACATGGCCACGGGCCGCATCACCGGCGCCATCATATCCAACGAGATCAACCTGCAGACCAACTGGGGCAACATGGGCCAGGTCACTCCGGAATACTACATGGACGAATACGCCCAGGCCCTGCGCCTGGCCTGGATCGCCGCGGCCCGCCACTATGCCCACTTCCGGGTATACATCTCTCTTGCCAACAACTGGAACGTGGACCACACGGAGCCCCTTCGCTACTACCGGGGCAAGGAGCTGATCGACCTCCTCTGTGACCACTGCCGCCGGGAGGGCGACTTCCCCTGGCACGTGGCCTTCCACCCCTACCCCGAGAGCTTCGACCATCCGGACTTCTGGAACGACCGCTCCGCCACCTTCGACCTGGCCACCCAGCGCATCACCTATCGGAACATGGAGGTGCTGGAGGCATATCTCGCCCAGCCCCGGTGTCTCTATCGTGGTCAGCCCCGGCGCATCCTCTTCAGCGAGCAGGGCTTTAACAGCGGCTCCGGCCCCTTAAGCGCCTTCATGCAGAAGCAGGCCGCCGCGGGCTACGTGCTCAGCTTCATGAAGGCCAGAAACATGCCCACCGTGGACATGATGACCCACCACTCCACCATAGACAACCCCCACGAGTTCGGCCTGAGCCTGGGCGGGTACCGCTACGACGCCACCCAGCCCTATAACCGGGGCGAGCCCAAGCCCATCGCGGACATGGTCCGCGCCATGGACACCCCCTTCGAGGCTCCCGCCGTGGCCTTCGCCCGCTCCGTCATAGGCGACGAGCTGTTTGACTACCTATTAACCCCCCCGGCCGTGGAGGCCGCTCCCGAGAATCACAGCAACGAATTCGGCGTGGTCCCCGACTCCCACAAGGATTGATCCCCCATATTACGCAATAACGGGCTGCACACCGGCAGCCCGTTCCTTTGTATTCGCCTTTGACGCAAATCGCAGCATCCCGCATCCCAGCCCCCGTAAGGAAGGCATTCTCCAAAAGCTTCCCCCTGGGGGGAAGCTGGCACGCGAAGCGTGACTGATGAGGGGTTCCCCCGCCATGGAGGCAGTCTTATTCCCCGTCCTTCTTCCCCAACACCTTGATATCCTCGTTGTCGAAAAACGCCGCCGCGGAGAACCCCGCCGCCTCCAGGCTGCCCAGCTGCTTGCCCAGCTTCTTCTGCTGGGGCAGCACGGTCACGTTGTATTCTCCCCTGAGCCTCTGGGCCTTTTGAAGCACCTGGGCAAAGTCCGCCTCGTCCCGGTACAAAAGCGCCAGCTTTTTCGGCGCGGGGGCCTTGAAGCGCTCCTCCATCAGTATCCCGCAGATCCGCTCAAAGCCAATGGAGAAGCCCACCGCGGGCACCTCCTGGCCGATGAACTTGCCGATCATGTGGTCATACCGTCCGCCGCCGGCGATGGCCCCGGAGAAGGCCGGGCAGGTCACCTCGAACACCGCCCCGGTGTAATACCCCTGCCCCCGCACCAGCGACGGCGCGTACTCGATGCCGTATTTCCCGTCGGCGAGAACCCGCACGGTGTCGATGATCCGGGTCAGCCCGTCGGAGAGGGACTTGTCGCTCACGTACTCCGCCACCCGATCCAGGGTAAAATCTCCCCCGCTCAAAAAGTCCATCAGGGCCTTCACCGCCGCCTCGGGGCATTCCTTCTCGGTCAGCTCCGAGCGCACGCCCTCCGGCCCGATCTTATCCAGCTTGTCAAACGTCACGCACACGCTGTCAAGGCTCTCCTGGGCAAAGCCCATGCTGGAGAGCATGCTCCTGAGCATCCGCCTGTCGTTTATGTTCACCGTGAAGTCCGCGAACCCAATGGCCA
This sequence comes from uncultured Eubacteriales bacterium, assembly GCA_902787475.1. Lineage (GTDB taxonomy): Bacteria > Bacillota > Clostridia > Christensenellales > Aristaeellaceae > RUG13279. The sequence goes on along the minus strand of CADAGW010000046.1, from coordinate 4,575 downwards.
TCAGCGCCCGTGCCGTCACGTCGATCAGCTCGATCTCCGCGTTCTGGCTCTCGTCGCCCAATATGTCGATATCGCACTGCACGAACTCCCGCATCCGCCCCTTCTGGGGCCGCTCCGCCCGGAACACCCGGTCGGTCTGGATCACCTTGAAGGGCACGGGCAGGCTGGCCCGGTTTGCGGCGTAATACCTCGACAGGGGCAGTGTCAGGTCATACCGAAGCCCCATGTCGGACAGGGCCTTTTCGCCCCCCTCGGCCAGTGCCGCGTCCAGCTTCTCGCCCCGCTTCAATACCTTAAATATCAGGTTCAGGTTGTCCCCGCCGTCGCTCTTGTCCAGGTTCTCCATATCCTCCAGCATGGGCGTGGCGATCCGCTCGAACCCGCTCTGGCGATAGATCTCCAATATCTTGCCCTGCACGTAATCCCGCAGCTGCATTTCCTCCGGCAGATAATCCTTCATACCCTTCAGGGGATTGATCTTCATGGCCATGTCTCCTCATCGGTTCGTTTTCCTATATCATAGCCCGCCCCGCCGCGGGTGTCAACGAATTTTTGTGAAAAATAACGGGCCGTCCCCATCCCCCTCTCAATTCCGGTAGCTTTTTTCCCGGAAACGTGGTAAAATCAAAGCACAAACCCATGTTCATGAATGTACTACGCAGCCCATTGAAAAATGAAACATCAAGGAGGCACAGCGCATGTATCAGTCCATACCGGTCACCCAGGCCCACATCACCGGCGGCTTCTGGAAGGACAAGCAGGACCTGCTCCGCTTAGTCACCGTGGGGGCGGTCTATGACCGCTTCAGTGAAACGGGCCGCTTCGGGGCCCTCTCCGGCGTCTGGCTGGAGGGCCAGCCCAAGCCCCACATCTTCTGGGACAGCGACACCGCCAAGTGGCTGGAGGGCGCGGCCTACCTTCTGATGGAGCGCCCCGACCCGGATCTCATGGCCAAATGCGACGATCTCATCTCCTGGGTCTGCGCCCTCCAGATGGAGGACGGCTACTTCAACAGCTACTATCAGGCCATGGAGATCGAAAACCGCTTCACCCGCCGGGGCGATCATGAGCTATACTGCCTGGGCCACTGGATCGAGGCCGCCGTGGCGTACCATCAGGCCACCGGCAAGGACGAGCTGCTCACCGCCTGCCGCCGCTACGTGGCGCTGGTGGACCGGGTGTTCCGGGTAGAGCGGTCCGCCGCCTTCGACACCCCCGGCCACGAGGAGATCGAGCTGGCCCTCTACAAGCTCTACCGCCACACGGGCGATCCCGCCTACATGACCCTCATGCGCTATTTCGTGGACACCCGGGGCGTGCCGGGCAAGGATCGCACCCCGGCCCACTTCGGCGGCAGCCCCCTGTACCTGCAGGCCCACAAGCCCGTGCGCAGCCAGACCCAGTGCGAGGGCCACAGCGTCCGTGCCATGTACCTCTACTGCGCCATGGCAGACCAGGCCGCGGAGGACGGGGACGAGGCCCTCTCCGCCGCCTGCCGCCGCCTCTTTGACAACTGCGTCAGTCGCCGCATGTACGTCACCGGCGGCATCGGCTCCACCTACCTTGGCGAGGCCTTTACCGAGGACTGGGATCTGCCCAACTGGGAGGCCTACGCCGAGACCTGCGCCTCCCTGGCTCTTGCCCTGTTCGCCCGGCGCATGGTGCGCCTCTCTCCCGAGGCCCGCTACATGGACACCGCCGAGCTGGCCCTCTACAACGGAGCCCTCTCCGGCCTGTCCCTCTCCGGCGACTCCTTCTTCTACGAAAATCCCCTGGAATACTCTCCCCTTCGGAGCCGCATCGCCCGCCGCATCCCCGAGGCCCACGCCCACGCGGCCATAGGGGAGAGGGTAAAGGTGTTCTCCTGCTCCTGCTGCCCGCCCAACGTGCTCCGGGTCTACGGCTCCCTGCAGGAGTTCCTCTACGGCGAGACCGAGGACACCCTCTACGTCCACATGTTCGCCTCCTCCGCCGCCCGGACCCGCTTTGGCGCCATCCGCCAGACCACGGACTATCCCCGAAACGGCCAGGTGGACATAGAGCCCCCCGCCGGGGACTACGCCCTGGCCCTCCGCCTGCCCCGGTGGATCCAAAACGCCAGCCTTGCGGTCAACGGCGAGCCCGCCGCCTTTGAAAACCAGCTGGGCTACGCCGTCCTTCGCCGCTCCTGGCAGGAGGGCGACAGGGTCACTCTCACCTTCGACATCCCCGTCCGCATCCTCCACGCCCATCCCCGGGTATCGGCGGACGCTGGGCTGGTCTGCGTCAGCCGTGGCCCGATCATCTACTGCCTGGAGGGCGTGGACAACGGAGACAACCTGGCCGACCTGGCTCTCCGCATCGGCGGCGCTCCCCGGGTGGTCATGGACGACGCCTTCGGCCTGCCCATCATCGCCCTGCCCGGCACCCGCTGCGTGCCCGACGACCCCTCGGACCCCGACCAAACCTACCCTCTCTATTCCGACCGCCCCTACCCCCGGCAGGCCACGGACCTCATATTCATACCCTTCTACGCCTGGGCCAACCGGGGCGAAAACGAGATGCGGGTCTGGCTCCGGGAGGAATGACCGCCGCCAAAGGAGATGAAAATATGATCTACTTCACCTGCGACTACCAGGAGGGCTGCCATCCGGCCATCCTTGAAGCCCTCCAGCGCACCAATTTCGAGCAGACCCCCGGCTACGGCGAGGATGCCTACTGCGCCGAGGCTGCCGGCCTCATCCGCTCCCTTTGCCAGGCCCCCTCCGCCCAGGTCCACTTCCTGGTGGGCGGCACCCAGGTCAACCTCCTGGCCGTGGCCTGCGCCCTCCGGCCCCACCAGGGCGCCCTCTGCGCCGACGTGGGCCACATCAACACCCACGAATCCGGGGCCATAGAGGCCACCGGCCACAAGTGCATCCCTCTGCCCTCCGTATCCGGCAAGATCACAGGCGACCAGGTCCGCTCCTACGTCCGGGACCACTTCGCCCTGGGCAATCACGAGCACGTGGTGCAGCCCGGCATGGTCTACATCTCCATCGCCACGGAGCTGGGGGCCAACTACACCCGCTCCGAGATCGCTGACATCTTCGCCGCCTGCCGGGAGACGGGCCTTTACCTCTACGTGGACGGAGCCCGGCTGGCCTGCGCCATGGCCGACGCCGCCTGCGACTGGGATCTGCCCTTCCTGGCCGCCCACAGCGACTACTTTACCCTGGGCGGCACCAAGGCGGGCCTCCTTTTCGGCGAAGCCCTGGTCATCACAAACCCCGCCCTTCAAAAGGACTTCCGCTACATCATGAAGCAGCGGGGCGGCATGCTGGCCAAGGGCCGCCTGCTGGGCATACAATACGCGGTGATGCTCCGGGACGGCCTCTACTTCCGGCTGGGCCGCCACGCCGTGGCCATGTCCGAAAAGGTCCGCCGGGCCCTCTCCGCCCTCCAGGTGCCCCTCCTCTCCGAAAACGGCACCAACCAGACCTTCCCCATACTGCCCGATTCCGTCATAGAGGCCATATCGGACAGGTTCACCCTCTGCCCCTGGGAGCGGGTGGACGACACCCATCAGGCCGTCCGCATCGCCACCAGCTGGGCCACCCGCCAGGAGGACGTGGACGCCCTCATCGCCGCCCTCACCTCCGCCCTCCGCTGACGCACCCGCGCCAACATGGCATCCCGCTGTCCCGGACCCGCGAGACGGGCGCGTCATGGCGCTCCCTGGCTCCCCCGCGCATCAAAATCACACTGGAGGGCGGCAATATGCTTGAATACCGCATCGTAGAAAAGGCCCCGTTCACCGTCGTAGGCGTCAAGCGCCGGTTCTGCTCGGACACCTCCTACCAGGAGATCCCCAAATTCTGGTCGGAATGGGCGGCCCAAAACCCCCGCGTTCCCGATATGGGCATGTACGGAGTGTGCATGGAAATGGACGGCAAGGATTTCGATTACTGGATCGCGGACGACTACCAACCCTGTGAGGACATGCCCCAGGGCTGCCAGTGGGCTGTGATCCCCGGCGGCCTGTGGGCGGAGTTCCCCTGCAGGGGCCCTCTGCCCCAAAGCCTCCAATCCGTCAACACCCAGATCTGGTCTGAGTGGCTCCCGGCCCTCAAGGGCTACACCCTCTCCGGCAGCTATTCCGTGGAGGTATACGCCCCGCCCGCCGACGACCCCAACGACACCATGAGCTATATCTGGATCCCCCTCAAAAAGGAATCCTGACCCTTATACTGTTCTGCTTCTAAACGCTTGATTGGGGTTACGGGTTGCTTCGTCGGTCTTTCAGACCTCCCCGCAATGACAAGAAAACCCCGTTGCCACCCCGGGGAACGAAGTGGCGAAGCAATCCGTTCTCCGAGCGTTCAATGATTCCAATGTGAAATCGTATGATCCGTATATCCGGTTTGTGATCGAGCGGGAAAAGAATCAATCCGCTCGGGGAACGACGGTACCAATCGTTATTTGTGAGGAACAGATATGAAAACAATATATCTGATTGGCGGTACAATGGGCGTCGGTAAAACGACGGTAAGTCAGCAGCTGAAAAAGGAGTTGCCGAACAGTGTTTTTCTTGACGGCGATTGGTGTTGGGATGCC
>CADAGW010000045.1 GCA_902787475.1 uncultured Eubacteriales bacterium | reverse complement strand
TTCCTATGCCCGGGTGGCCGCCACCGGCGCCGCCGCCAGGCGGTTCCCCTTCTACGTCACCGAGGCGGGCTACTTCGACGCGGGGGAGGAGTACTTCACCCGCCGGGACGGGCGGGACGAGGCCCTGCTCATACTGACCCACGCCGGTCGGGGGGAGATCACCTGGCAGGGCCAGACCTGCTCCCTCACCGCCGGCGCCGCCGTGGTCATCACCTGCTCCGCCGAGCACGAATACCACACCTCCCCCGGCGGCCGGTGGAAATTCTCCTGGGCCCACTTCTCAGGATCGGGCCTTGAGGGCTACCGGTCATCCCTTTTGAGCCGCCTTCTCCCCCTGCCCCTTCGGGACACGGAGGCCGCCCGTTCCCTTCTCCACACCCTCTACCGGCTCTCCGAGGGCCCGGGCCTGGCGGAAATGGCCCAGTGCAGCCACGCCATATCGGGCATCCTCACCGAGATGATGGTCAGCCTGTCCCGGGGCGGCCCCCAGGGCGGCATGGAGGCCCTGGCGGAGTACATACGCCTCCACTGCCGGGATGCCCTCTCCATGGCCGACCTGGCGGACAGGGCCCATATCTCCCCCAGCCGCCTGGCCCACGCCTTCGCCGGGCAGATGGGCATGCCCCCGGGGCAGTATCTGCACATGTGCCGGGTGAACCTGGCCCAGCGGCTCCTGCGGGAAACGGACATGACCGTCTCCGCCGTGGCTTCGGAGGTGGGCTACGGGGACAGCGTCAGCCTCATCCGCCACTTCCGCCGGGTCACCGGCGTCACGCCGGGCGGCTACCGGCAGGAGAGCATCCGCATGGCCAGGTGACGCCGCGCCCGATTCTTATATGCCACGGATCGGGACGATGGATTGCTTCGTTCCTGTCATGGTGAGGAGCGAAGCGACGAAGCAATCCGTTCCCCCAAGCCAGAGATGAAGAAGAAATAATCCAATCAGGAAAGAGCGATCTGATACACGCTCTGGATCCTTATGCCGTGCAGCGCCGCCTTTATGTCCCTGGCCTCCTCGCTCCGGGCGGCCATGGCCGTCTCCGCCTTCACCACCGCCCCCTCCCGGATGGGCTTGATCACCAGCGTCAGCGGGCCCTGGCCAAGGGCCTCCCGGCGCTCCGCCAGGCCGATCTCCCATGTGTCCCCGTTGGCGAAATTGTCGTGGATCAGTTGATCCCGCCAGAACAGAAGCCCCATGTCCCCGGCGTAGTCCACCTTGAGGCGGGCGTCCTTCAGTCCCTCCATATCCTCCGGGTCGATGGTCAGCACATACCGGTATCCCTCGCCCTCCGTCACCGCAAGGCCTACGCTCCGGGGCGCGGTCCGCACCGCATACCCGCCCAGCGGCCCCAGGTCATCCTCTCTCTCGCAGGCGGGGGAGTACGCGAGCCTCTCAGGCGGATAACACCATATCCGGCTCTCCGCCTTCTCCGTTTCCAGGCGCAGTGTCCCCTTCTCGTCCTCCAGCAGGGCCTCCTCCGTGAAGATCAGCGACCCGTCCCGAAGGAGATATATCTTTTCTCCCATGCCCCGGGACAGAAGCAGCACGTCGAAGGAAACATCTCCCTTCTCCACGGTATACATTTCCGCCTCCGGCCCGCTCTCCTTTTGCCGCTTCACCCTCGCGCCGTCCTCAAAGGTCATGCGCCCGTCCATGCCCTCCGGAGTCATAAGCACATACACCGTCCGGCCGCGGACGCTGGTCTTGAGCACCGGCTGGGCGTTGGCCTGTATGAGCCTGATGCCCTCCATGTCCATGTGGATGGGCAGTATGGCGTTTTCCTCCGGGGCGATGTCGAAGCGGAAGTCCACCTTCCCGCCGGGCAGAATGACTTCCACCTCCTGATTCCGCTTTTCAGGCATCTCCAGATGATCCTGAAACTGGTTCACGAACAGGAACCCGCTTTCCCCGTCGGTGCGCAGGGCAAAGCGCAGGGTAGCCGTGTCCCGGGGGTCGATATCGGACGCCCCTTCCGGGAGCACGGTCTGCATTGCGGCCAGCCTGTCTCCCCAAAACCGGGTAAAAAAGTGCAGGGCCTTGAGCCGCCGGTACGACAGCCGCTCCTGCCCGAACTCCCCCAGCGCCGCCTGGTAGTCGTATGATATTTTGGTCACCTGGGACTCGTTCAAAAAAGCGCCCCTTTTCCCCCGGGGGTTGGTGCCCCCGTGGAACATATAATACCCGATGAAATTGCACCCGGAGCCCAGCTTGATGTTGGCCAGGGCGTCCACGCTCCTGTACGGATAGATGAAGCGGTAGTTGTAACAGCACATCATCCCCGCGCCCATCTCGCAGCAGGCGTAGGGCCGCGTCTCCGGGTCATAGGCCGGGCTGAAATCGTCCGCCCATCCGGCGTCCTTTCGGCAGTAGTCCTCATACACATATTCTTCCGTGGCCGGGTGCTCTCCCCTGTGGGAATAGAATATCCAGGGCCGGTAGGCATACCCGCCCCACAGGGGCAGAAGCCGGGGCGAATACGCCGCGCCGCCCCAGGCCGTGGCGGTGAAAAAGGCCGGGCGGATCCCCGCCGCCAGGGCCGCGTCCCGGAGACAGAGCATATATTCTTCCCCGTCGCTTCCCGCCGGGATCCATTCCCCCGACACCCCCAGCGTGGTCTCCCACATGGCCCCGGCGTGCATGTATTCGTTGTCCAGCTGCACCCCGATGATGGGCCCGCCGTCCCTGTAATACAGTCCCCCTGTCTCCTCCCCGATCCGCCCGTACAGCCGACGGACGCACCCCATGAACCCCTGGCCCACGGTGCGCACCTCGAAGGGCTTGGCGTACAGCCAGTCGGGCAGCCCGCCGTTTCGGGCCTCCCCGTGGCAGAAGGGTCCGATCCTGAGGATCACGTACAGCCCGTGCTTCCGGCACAGATTGACGAACCTTCGCACGTCCCGCCGCCCGGAAAAGTCGAATACCCCTTCCTCCTCCTCCACGTGGTTCCAGAACACATAGGTGGATACGATGTTCACCCCGCCCATGCGCATCTTGATCAGCTCGTCCTCCCACCGGGCCGGATCCATGCGGCTGAAGTGGATCTCCCCGGACACGGCGAAGAAGGGCGACCCGTCCATGGTCATGGAGGCGTTGGTGAAGGAAAGCGCCCGCCCCTCCGGCGACGTGCCGGTAAAGTCTTTCCCCAGGCCGTACACGGGCCGTTTTTCATATTTCGATGCGTCCACAGTGTATTTCATATTGTTTCCTCTCATTTCCCGTCTGTCGTCGGCGAAAGCCCGATCCCCAGTTCCAATCTCACTTCTCCGCCCGGCTCGATCCGGGGCAGCCGCCCGTTGGCGAAGGCCCTCTGCCAGGTGTCGAAATAGGCCGTGGCGGGCTCGAAGGCGAAGTTTTTGTCGCCCCGGTAGCCCCCGTTGGTGATCCAGAACCCCAGATAGGGCAGCTTTTCCGGGTCGAAGGTCATTTCCGCCTTTATCCCCGCCCCCGGATACACCGCGGCGCACCGCCCCTCCTTCACCGGCTCGGCGAAGTAGAACTTCATGGCCTTCCCCTCCGGCACCGGCTCGTGAAAGCGGTATCTGGGGTTGTCTATGGAGGCCATGCCGCCCTCCTCCTCCGGATACCCGCCGCCCAGGTGCTCTATGTATTTCCCGTCCCGGGGGAATACAAAACGCGTGTCGGCCTCCAGATGCCACAGCCCGTGGCTCACCCACACCAGGGGAAGGGGCTCCTCTCCCCGGTTTACGATCCGCACGGCCGCCTCCACCCGCCGTCCCTTGAGGGATACGGTCTTATGGTATTCATAGGGCAGAAGCACGCCCTGGGTCCTCATGGATATATGGATTTTGTCCGCCTCCGCCGTCTCCATGGCGCTGGTCCATATCTCCCCGTGGTCGGGCAGAAAATACACCGTGTCTGTGATGGGTCCGGCGTACACCTCGCCCATGGAGGGGAACACGTCGTCCATACCCGATGCGTCGGCCCCGGAAAAATCCATGCCGGGGGAGAGGGGAGGGTAGCCCCTTTCGCTCTGATACAAAAGCTCAAACCCGGTATCCTTGTCCCGGATGGAGCAGACCTTCCCGCCCCGCCCGGGCATGACCCCGGCGGTAATATACTCGTTTTCCAGCGTCCACACCTTTTCCATGGCCCGCTCCCTTCCCGCCCGAGGGCGGCACAGGTTTTTGTATGTATTCTACGCCCTGGCCGCCGATTCCTTTTCCTCCCATACAAATGCGGCAAGCGGCACAAAAATAACCAAAATCCATTCCCTAAACCGGCGATATGTAGTATAATACACATATGAACCGTTCAGGAGGTGTTCCCATGTACATACCCAGCGAGGATCGCTACGCCAATCCGGACTTCTACCGCCGCTGCGGCAAAAGCGGGCTGAAGCTGCCCGCCCTGTCCCTGGGCCTGTGGCACAATTTCGGCAATATCACGCCCTTCAGCCAGCAGCAGAGCCTTCTGCGCACGGCCTTCGACTGCGGCATCACCCACTTCGACCTGGCCAACAACTACGGCCCGCCCTACGGCGAGGCGGAGCGGAATTTCGGCATCCACATGGACCGGGACTGGCACAGCCACCGGGACGAGCTGATCATATCCACCAAGGCGGGCTATGACATGTGGCCCGGCCCCTACGGCGACCACGGCAGCCGCAAATACCTCATCGCCAGCCTGGATCAGTCCTTACAGCGCATGCACCTTGACTACGTGGACATATTCTACCATCACCGGCCCGACCCGGATACCCCCATCGAGGAGACCATGGGGGCGCTGGATCAGATCGTCAGAAGCGGCAAGGCCCTCTACGTGGGCATCTCCAATTACTACGATCCCGCCCAGGCCGAAAAGGCCATCAGGACCCTCCGGGCCATGGGCACCCCCATGCTGATCCACCAGCCCAACTACTCCATGTTCAACCGGTCCGTGGAAAACGGCCTGGGGGACGTGCTGAGAAACGAGGGCGTGGGCTGCATCGCCTTCGCGCCCCTGGCCAACGGCCTTCTGGCCGGCAGGTACCTAAACGGCATCCCCGCCGACTCCCGGGCCGCCCACGACGCCCGGTACCTAAAGCCCGACTCCATCACCGAGGAGAAGGTGGAAAAGACCCGCAGGCTCAACGCCATCGCCCAGGCCCGGGGCGAGACATTGGCCCAGATGTCCCTTCAGTGGGTGCTCCGGGATCCGGTGGTCACCTCCGCCCTCATCGGCGCCAGCCGCCCCGAGCAGATCACCGAAAACGTGAAGGCCGTCTCCATGCCCGCCCTCACGCAGGATGAGCTTGCCGCCATCGAGGAAGCCCTGAAGTAATATCGTGCCAAACAAAACGGATCGCGTCTGTCCCATATACAGGAGACGGCGCGATCCGTTTTTTGATTCTGTATTCACATCCAGGCAACGAAACCGCAGGGGACGGATTGCTTCGTCCCTTCGGGCCCGGCAATGACAAAAGGGCTTTCGTGTCACTGCGAACCGGCGTTGCGGTTCCCGCCGTGTCATTGCGAGAAGGCCGTCAGGCCGACGAAGCCATCCGTGCCCCTCAACCCATCGCTCATAAACAGAACCGCATTACCCCTCCAGCGTCCTTCGTCTCTCTTCCGCCCCGCGGATCCACCGTCCGCTCCGCCACCGGGAGCGGAGGATGAGCCCCCGGGTCAATTCGTCCAGCGCGAAGGCGCACCACACGCCGTACAGCCCCATTCCGCACAGGGTGCTCAGCACATACGCCCCGCCCACGGACACCAGCCACCCGCTGGTCTGATTGACCACCAGCTGATACCTTACGTCCCCCACGGCGTTCAGCGACCCGGCGAAGGAGTTGTTGAGGGCCCGGCCCACCTCCACCACGAAGTCGATCATGAGGATCCCCGTGGCGGTGGCGATGATGGCCGGAGTGTCGGTAAATATGCCCAAAAACTGCCGCCGGAACAAAAACAGGATACTGGAAAAGAACAGGTTGAACGCCACAGACAGCCTGGCCACGAACAGGGCCAGCCGCCTGGCCTCCTCGTTTTTGCCCGCCCCCACCCGGTAGCCCACCATGATGGAATTGGCCTGGCAGAAGGACATGCTCACCAGCGCCACGTACCCGGCCAGGCTGGACACATAGATCTTCGTGGACACCATCACGTCCCCGAAGGAGGATATGATGGCCGTGGTCACCAGCTGGCACAGGGAATAGCTGATGTTGTTGAGCCCGCCCGGTATGCCCAGGGACAGGGCCAGCTTCAGCTCCGCCCTGGGGAAAGGCTTCAGGAGCCTTGGCGACACCCTCACTCCCGCCCCGTGGGCCAGCGTATACGCCAGCGTCATCCCCACGAACTGGCTTATGACGCTGGTCATGGCCACGCCCTCAACCGGGTCGATCCCCACGATCTCCGGGTGATACACCACCATGTAGTTGCCCGCGATGTTGATCAGGTTCACGGTGAGGTTGATATACAGCGGGGCCCGGATCCGGCCCATGGAGCGGGAGAGGCTGTTAAACACCATGCTCACGCACTGGAAGATCATAAGTCCCCCGGTGATCCGTAGATACCGCTGGGCCCCGAGGATCGTATCCTCCTCCAGCTGCATCATCGACAGAAGGGGCCCGGACAAAAAGCGGAACATGAGGCCAAAGAGTATTCCCAGCGTCATATTGGCGGTCAGGGCGATGGTGGCCAGCACGTTCACCTTTTTCAGGTTCCTCATCCCGATGGCCTGGTTCACGCATATGATGGCCCCCGAGGACACCGACATGGCCAGTATATTGCATATGGACAGGTACTGTCCGGGCACGCTCACCGAATTGACCGCGTGGTCGGATATATGGCTCACGAAGAACACGTCCAAGAGGTTCACCGTGGAGTAGAGGATGTGCTCCAGCAGCATGGGCAGCATCAGCGGCAAAAGCCCCACCCGGCTGGGATCCTTGCCTCTGGCGTTTCTGTCGCCCCACAAAAAATCAGACATATTTCCATTCCCGTCCTATATATTTCAGGCGCCTTCCCCATTATACGGGCCGATTGTGTCCTTTTCTATCGCGCCAGGGGGCAGGTAATGTATTCTGCGTGAAAAATCGCCAAAAAGAAAGACCGCAGAGAAGGATATACCCGCCCTGTGATCGAAACTATACGTGCCATATCCGCCCGCGGGCGGAGAGAGAAGGGAGAGATACACATGAGCCGCTTCAAGCTGGCCTTCATCGGCGCGGGATCCATAGGCTTCACCAGGGGCCTTCTGCGGGACATACTCACCGTGCCGGAGCTCAGGGACATCGACGTGGCCTTTACCGACATCAATCCTCAGAACCTTGATATGGTCACCCGCCTCTGCCAGCGGGACATCGACTCCGCGGGCCTGCCCATCCGCATACAGTCCACCCTGGACCGGCGGGAGGCGTTCAAAGACGCCAAATACATCATCAGCTGCGTGCGCATCGGCATGCTGGAGGGCTTCACCATGGACGTGGAGATCCCCCTCCAATACGGCGTGGACCAGTGCGTGGGCGACACCCTGTGCGCCGGCGGCATCATGTACGGCCAAAGGAACATCGCCTTCCTTCAGGGCCTGTGCCGGGACATAAAGGACGTGGCCCGGCCCGACGTGCTCCTTCTCAACTACGCCAACCCCTGCGCCATGAACACCTGGTACGCCAATACCTGGGGCGGCGTGCGCACCGTGGGCCTGTGCCACGGGGTGCAGGGGGGCCACGCCCTCATCGCCCGGGTGCTGGGCTACGAGCAGAAGGACATCGACATACTGGCCGCGGGCATCAACCACATGACCTGGTACCTCTCCGTCAAGCACCAGGGGGAGGAGCTGAACGGCAAGCTCCTGGACGCCCTTCTGGCCGATCCCGACACCGCCCGCACGGAAAAGGTGCGCATCGACATGATGCGCCGCTTCGGCTACTTCAGCACCGAGTCAAACGGCCACCTCTCCGAATACGTGCCCTGGTACCGGAAACGGGTGGACCGGATCCCCCAGTGGATCGACCTGAGCAGCTGGATCCACGGGGAGACCGGCGGATACCTCCGGGTCTGCACCGAGGGCCGCACCTGGTTTGAGACCGACTTCCCCAACTGGATGAAGGAGCCGCCCCTGACCTTCGCCCCCGAGAACCGGAGCCAGGAGCACGGCAGCTACATCATAGAGTCCCTGGAGACGGGCCGGGTGTACCGGGGCCATTTCAACGTCATCAACCACGGGGCCATCACCAACCTGCCCGAGGACTGCGTGGTGGAGGTGCCCGGCTTTGTGGACACCTTCGGCATCCACATCCCCCGGGTGGGCGATCTGCCCCTGGGCTGCGCCGCCGCCTGCCAGAGCAACATCACCGTCCAGCGCCTCGCCGTAGAGGCGGCAAGGAAAGGCGATATACAGCTCCTCCGCCAGGCCATGATGATGGATCCTCTGACCGGCGCGGTCTGCGAGCCCCAGGAGATCTGGCAGATGGTGGACGAGATGCTCATCGCCGAGGCCCAGTGGCTGCCCCAGTACGCGGATGAGATCGAAAGGGCCAAGGCCCGCTGGGCCCAGGCCGAGCAAAACGGCACCCTCATACCGCCCATCCACACCCGGGGCGCGGCCAGGCTGCACACCAAGACCGTGGAGGAGATGGCCCGGGACAGGGAAGCCGCCCGCCGCAACGCCGCCGAGGCTGACAAGGCCAAGCCCCACACGGGCAAATAACCCCAATTGACAAAAGGGACGGACTGCTTCGCCTGTCTTTCGACCTCCCCGCAATGACACGGTGTTCGTTGTCATTGCGGGGAACGAAGTGACGAAGCAATCCGTCCCCTGTTTATTTATGCATCATAGCGTCAAACGCCTTGGGGGAATCTGGCGCGCGAAGCGTGACGGATGAGGGGCTTATTTACCCCTTCGCCAGCTCCACAAACATATTCACCGCCACGGAAAGGATCTCATCCGGAAAATCATACCCGTCCGTGTGCACCGGCGCGTGGCCCTCCCCGGTGCCGATGTAGAACAGGGCCCCCGGGCAGGCCTTGAGCAGATGTCCGAAATCCTCCGACGCCCGCCATATATCCGCCATTTCCACGGCCTGTATCCCCAGCCGACCGGCCGCGGAGATCACCTTGTCAAGGCAAGCGTCGTCGTTCCGGGTCTCCGGGAACACGTCCCACAGCCGGTACTCCATCTGAAGGCCCGCCTTTTCCGCCAGCGACCGGGCCTCATTCACCAGCGCCACTTCCATATCCTTCATGGCGCTCTCCCTCTCGGCCCGCAGTGTCACCCGCAGCTCCCCCTCCCCGGGGGATATGCCGAAGTCCCCGCTGCCCACCTTCACCCCGGTGACGGTGCACATCTTCATTTCCGCCCCATCTCTCCGGTTCAGCCCCTGGGCCGACAGGGTCAGCCGGGCGATCTCCGGGGCCGGGTTTTTCCCCTCCTCCGGTGCGCTGGCGTGGGAGGGCGTGCCCCGCAGTTGGAGGCTCAGTCCCTCGGAGGCGGGCTGGGTCAGTCCCCGGCGATAGACCACTGCCCCCATGGGGTACCCGCTCAGGTTGTGAAAGGCGTAGACCTCGCGTATGCCCTTTTCCGCCAGCAGGGGCGCGCACAGCTCCCCGCCCAGGCCGATCTCCTCCCCGGTCTCAAATATCAGGTACACGGGCCGCTTCACCGCCCCGTTTTCCACTGCCATGGTCATGGCGCACAGGGCCGCACAGTGCCCGTCGTGGCCGCATTTGTGGGCCGCGCCTTTGTTTTGAGAGGCGTAGGGGAGAGCCCCGCCCTCCGTCATGGGCAGGGCGTGCCTGTACCTGGGTAGCGACCTCGCCGAGTACGTCTCCGGCCACTGCCTGATCGTGGACTGGGGCCTCGAGGCGGCCACGCTCACCGGCCAAGTGATGGACATGCTCGGCATGGAGCTCACCTGAGACAATGAGACAATAGGGACGGTTCCTTTTGTCTCAGAGACAATTGGGACAGGTTGTCGAACTACATCGGGCGGCGTGCGGTGGCGTGCGCCGCCCCGCTCGTTGTATCAGAAGTAGATGTCGCCGTTCCCGTCGATCTCGAACTGGACGCTTTCGGTGCAGTACAGGTCGCCGTAGATATCCTGGAT
>CADAGW010000044.1 GCA_902787475.1 uncultured Eubacteriales bacterium | reverse complement strand
CAGGCGGTTGAGCCACTGCACGGCCCCGGGGCCCTCGGTGACCAGCTTGGCCACCAGCTCGGGCCGGTTAAAGTAGTGTCCGCCGCCCATCACGTCCAGATAATGCTGGGCGGGGGAGTCGCCGGGCTTGTCTGCGGCCTGTATGCCGCCCTCGGCCATCATGGTGTTGGCGTCGCCGATGCGCAGCTTGGTGACCATCATCACGTCGGCGCCGGCCTTTTTGGCCTCTATGGCCGCGGAGGAACCGGCTCCGCCGCCGCCGATGACCAGCACGTCCACGTCGTAGTCCACGTGGGACAGATCGGCATGCACCTTCTGAAGGCGGCTGTTGGCCTCCAGCATGGCCAGAAGCTCCAGGGGGCACTTTTCGCCGGCGTTGGGGCCCACCTTGATGACGCCAAAGCCGTCGTCCCGGTAGTCGGGATGGTAGGCGGCAAGCAGCGCGTCCTTTTCCTCGGCGGTCATGCGCCGGGGCTCCAGGGCGATATTGGCCTTACGGGCGGCCTCCACCTTCGCCATGGAGGCGAGCATATCAGGGGTATAGTTCATATCTTTCGCCTCCTATTTCTCGATGTCCCGGTGGTTGTACAGCTCCTGAAGCTCGGAGATGGGCTTGGCCATGATGGCCTCCAGGGCCGCCTGGCACTCGCCGTTTTCGATCTCCTGGACCCGCTTGGTCAGATGCTCTGCCTCGGGGGCGATGTATTTGCCGTTGATGCGCCGGGCCAGCAGGGCCACCTGGGGGTGGGAGATGCCGGCGGGGCAGCGGGAGGAGCAGATGCCGCACATCACGCAGTCAAAGGACAGCTCCGCGCAGGTCTTAAAGTCTCCCCGCTGGGCGGCGGCGATATACTGCATCACGTTCAGGCCCTGGGAGCAGGACTTGGTGCAGGCGTTGCAGCCGATGCAGGAGTAGATCTCGGGATACAGCTGCATCATGATGCGGGCGTCGGGCTTGATGGTCTCCATGTCGTAGACCTGCTTCTCCAGCGGGAAGAAGGGCAGGGTGGCCACGTACATGTCGTTTTCCACGGTGGTCTGACAGGCCAGGGCCACCTTCAGCTCCCTTTGGCCCTTGATGCGGTATATGGTGGCGCAGGCGCCGCAGAAGCCGTTGCGGCATCCGCAGCCCCGTATCAGCCGGTATCCGGCATATTCCATGGCTCCCATGATGGTCAGTCCTTCGGGAACCTCATATTTTTTGCCCATGAGATATACGGTAACCATAGATGTACCTCCGATGGGATAGTATGGGGATGAGGGCGGGAACGCGCCTCAGTATTCGTCGGGCAGAGCGGCCAGCTCGTCGAAGCGGAACACGGGCCCGTCCTTGCAGACGTACTTGTTGCCGATGTTGCACCGGCCGCATTTGCCCACGCCGCACTTCATGCGAAGCTCCATGGTGGTAAAGACCTGCTCCCGGGCAAAGCCCAGCTTGTCCAGGGCCTGCAGCACGAACTTGATCATGATGGGCGGGCCGCACACCAGCACCTTGCCCTGGGGATCGAAGCCCAGCTCGGACACGTAGTTGGGCACGAAGCCCACGTGGCCGTCCCAGCCCTCCTGGGGCCGGTCGATGGTCAAAAACACCTCGATGCCCGCCTCCTGGCACCACGCATTCACGATCTCGGGATAGTCCACCAGATCGTCCTTGGAGCGGGAGCCGTATACGATGCGGATCTTGCCGTAATTCTCACGGTTGTCCCGCACGTAATTGATCACGGACCTCAAAGGAGCCAGGCCGATGCCGCCCGCGATGAAGAGAAGATCCTGGCCCTTTAGTTCCGTTTCCACCGGGAAGGGCCGGCCATATGGCCCCCGGATCATCACCTGCTGGCCCACCTCCATCTGGTGGAGCCAGTCGGTGAGGCAGCCGCATTTCTTGATGGAAAACTCCATGAACTCCTTGTTGGTGGGGGAGGAGGTGATGGAGAACATGGCCTCGCCCACACCGGGGATGGAGAGCATGGCGCACTGGCCGGGCATGTGCTCAAACACCTTGCCGCCGGTCAGGGCGTTCACCCGGAAGGTCTTTACGTCCGGGGTATCCGTGCGGATGTCGGTGACCACGCCCAGCATGGGCACCAGCGTTTCTCTGGTCATTTGCCCACCTCCCCCAGAGATTTGATGACCTTGGCGATATTCAGGTGCATGGGGCACTTGCGCACGCACCGGCCGCAGCCCACGCAGGAGAACATGCCGTCGTTGTTTTCCGGGAAATAGCACAGCTTGTGCATGAACCGCTGGCGGTAGCGCTGAAGCTGGGTGGTGCGGGGCTGGCCGCCGGCCATCAGGGTAAAGTCAGAATACATGCAGGAGTCCCAGCAGCGGTAGCGGCGGATGCCGTGGCCCGTGTCGTAGTCCCGTATGTCGTAGCACTGGCAGGTGGGGCAGGAGAAGGTGCAGGCCCCGCAGCCCAGGCAGGAGGTGGACAGCCTGGCCCACTTGGAAGAGGAGAACATATCCTCCTGGCTCATGCCCTTTATGGCGTCCAGGTTCAGACTGGCAAAGGGCATTTCACTGATCCTTTTGCGGATGCCCGCCTGTATGGCGGCAAGATCCACGTCCTTGTCCTGGCCGGGCCAGGAAGAGGTCAGCTTTTCGCCCTTTTCGGTCATGGGCTTCCAGCCGTAGCCATCCCCATCCTCCCACAGGGCCACGTCGCACTGGGGGTTCGCTGGGTCGATGCCGAACACCGTGCAGAAGCAGCTCTTCTCCGGCTCGGCGCAGGCCAGGCCCACGATGACGCCCCGCTCCCGCCGGGCCTGGTAGTAGGTATCCACCGGGTCGCAGAGGAACACCCTGTCGAGAACTCTGAGCGCCTGTATGTCGCAGGCCCTGGCCCCGAAGATCACGTAGTCCTCGCTGGAGCGCGCCTCTTCGGTGATCTCGATGGTCTTGCCCTCCCGGCGGAACTGCATCAGATCCTCCCACTGGGGGAAGAGGATGTCCTTGGGGGACTTGTCGGCGCTGGTCACGTCCAGGCGGAGGGTATCGCCCTCCTCCCAGCGGTCAAATACCACCTCGCCGCCCTTTTCCACGGGGGCGTAGACTGCGCCCATGGAGGAAAGGAGCCGGGGGAGCTGATCCTTTTTGATATACTTCATCAGGCGTTCCCCCTTTCCCGCACCACGGAGGGCTCGCAGTCGGTCTGCTTGTAGCTGGTCAGGGGCGTTCTCTCTTCCTCGCCCTCGCCGGCCTGGTAGTCTCCGTAGAGCTCGTTGATGTCCTTGATGAATTTCCGATTCAGCAGGTGAAGCGGTATGCGCTGGGGGCACACCCGGGAGCACTCGCCGCAGTCGGTGCACCGGCCCGCCACGTGGTAGGCCCGGATGATGTGGAACATGTTTTCCTCAAAATCCGTCACGTTGGCCTTGGCCGCCACGCCGCTCTTGGGGTTGTCGAACACGCAGGTGCGGCAGGTGCAGGCGGGGCACACGTTGCGGCAGGCGTTGCACCGGATGCACCGGGACAGCTCGCCCCGCCAGAAGTCGAAGCGCTCCTGGGCGGTCATGTTCTCCAGCCTGGCCACTTCCGCGAATCGGTCGGAGGCGGGCACGTTCCGGCTCTCCTCGTCGTCGATCACCTCGTCGGCTGCCTCGAAGGTCTTGCCCTTGCAGCACTGGCACTTGAGCAGCAGGCCATGTTCGTCCTTCATGCCCTTGCAGCCCGCGCCGATGATGTAGAAATCCTCCCGGCTGAGCCTGTGCTCGTGGATCAGCTGCATAAAGGACAGGCTGTCGCAGGGCTTTAAGATGATGAGGGTCTTTCCCTCGGCCTTGGGCAGGTTCACCGCCAGCTTGCTCAGGTTCGCCCCGGCGTAGTCGCCGTAGACCAGATTGTCAATATCCTCGGCGCTGTCAAACAGAGCGATGGTCCAGTCGCATTCCGTTTCGCCCTTTTCCCAGCCCAGCGCCCGGCACACCGTGCCGTCTTCAAACAGGGTCCGGGCCCGTTCCCGAATGGCGGAGGCTATGGCTTGCATCTCAGATCACCCAGCTTTCTGTTCTCGCCCAATTCGGTAATGGTCTTGGCGAAGTCGTTCATGGTGGCGGCAAATTTCGCGCCCTCGGCGGCGGAGACCCACTCGACCCGGGTCCGCTGCCGCTCGATGCCCAGATAATCAAGCATCGAGAAAAGCAAAGCCATGCGCCGGCGGGCGTAGTAGTTGCCGGAGGTGTAGTGGCAGTCCCCGGGGTGGCAGCCGCACAGGATCACCCCGTCCGCGCCACGCTCGAAGGCCCTGAGGATAAACAGGGGATTGACCCGGCAGGAGCAGGGCACCCGCACGATCTTGATCTCGGCGGGGTAGCTCAGCCGTCCGCTGCCCGCCAGATCCGCGCCCGCGTAGGAGCACCAGTTGCAGCAGAAGGCCACGATCCTGGGCTTCCAGTCGGTCTGGTTTACCATTTGCATATCGCGTCCACCTCCGCCATGATCTGCTGATTGGAGAAGCCCTTCAGGTCCATGGCCCCGGAGGGACAGGTGACGGTGCAGGCGCCGCAGCCCTGGCACACCACGGGATTGACCTGGGCCACCCGGCGGACCTCTCTCACGCCCACGCCCCGGACCTCCTTGTCCACATAGGTGATGGCGCCGTAGGGGCACACCTTTTCGCATTGACTGCAGCCGTTGCAGAGCAGCTCGTCACTGTGGGCCACGCAGGGATTGTTCACCAGCTCGTTTTTATTGAGGAGACCTATGACCTTGCTGGCCGCCGCGCCCGCCTGGGCCACGGTCTCGGGAATGTCCTTGGGCCCCTGGCACACGCCGGAGAGGAACACGCCCGCCGTGGGGCTTTCCACGGGCCTCAGCTTCGGATGGGCCTCGGTGAAGAAGTCGTTGGTGTCCATGGAGGCGGTGAGCATGGTGCCGATGGAGCGGGCGGTGGGGTCGGGCTCTATGGCCGCAGCCAGCACCACCAGATCCGCGTCGATCTTCACCTGACGGCCGTTGATCAGGTCGCTGCCCTGCACCAGGAGCTTTCCGTCATGGCCGGCCACCTTGCCCACCATGCCCTTGATGTAGTCCACGCCGTACTGCTCGGCGGCCCGGCGGTAGAACTCGTCGAAGTTCTTTCCGGGGGTACGCACGTCGATAAAGAACACGTGCACGTCGGTGTCGGGATACTTTTCCCGGATCAGCATGGCGTGCTTGGCGGTGTACATGCAGCAGATCTTGCTGCAGTAGGGCTTGCCCCGCTTTGTGTTCTCGTCGCACCGGGAGCCCACGCACTGGATAAATACGATGGTCTTGGGGTGCTTGCCGTCGGAGGGCCTAAGAAGCGTGCCCCCGGTGGGGCCCGCGGCGTTCATCAGCCGCTCCAGCTCAAGACTGGTCACCACGTCCTTGTTGTCGCAGTAGCCGAATTCGTTGAGGGCGTCCACGTTCATGGGCTGATAGCCCGTGGCCACCACGATGGCGCCGTATTCCCGCTCGATGAGCTCGTCCTGCTGTTTGTAGTTGATGGCCCCGGCGGCGCACACCTTTTCGCAAATGCCGCATTTTCCGGTCTTGAGCTTTATGCACTGCTCCGGATCGATCACCGCCACGTTGGGGATGGCCTGGGCGAAGGGGATGCGGATGGCGGGCCGGTGGTCAAGGTTCATATTGAACTCGTTGAGGCCCTTTTTGGAGGGGCACTTGGTCATGCACAGGGCGCAGCCGGTGCACTTGGCCTCGTCCACATACCGGGCCTTTTTGCGGATGGTGGCCTTGAAGTTGCCCACGAAGCCGGACACCTTCTCCACCTCCGCGTAGGAGATGATATGGATCCTTTCGCTCTGGCTGGCCTCCACCATCTTGGGGGTCAGTATGCAGGCGGAGCAGTCCAGGGTGGGGAAGGTCTTGTCCAGCTGGGCCATGCGGCCGCCGATGGTGGGCCGCTTCTCCACGATGTCCACCTCGAACCCGGCGTCGGCCACGTCCAGGGCGGTCTGTATGCCCGCGATGCCGCCGCCGATGACCAGGCACCGCTTGGTCACGGGGCTGGTGGAGGACTGGAGGGGCGCGTCGTGGCGGAGCTTGGCGATGGCGCTTCGGCCCAGCACGATGGCCTTTTTCGTGGCCTCGTCTTTATCCTTGTGGATCCAGGAGCACTGCTCCCGGATGTTGGCGATCTCCAGCATGTAGGGGTTGAGCCCCGCGCCAGCCACAGTCTTGCGGAAGGTGGCCTCGTGCATCCGGGGGGAGCAGGAGCACACCACCACGCCCGTGAGCTGATGCTCATGGATGGCGTCCTGTATCAGCTTCTGCCCGGCGGCGGAGCACATGTATTGGTAGTTGGCGGAGCAGACCACGCCTTCTTCCCTGCCCAGGGCCTGGGCCACGGCCTCCACGTCTACCGTCGCGGCGATGTTGGTGCCGCAATGGCATACGAATACGCCGATTCTTTCCACGTCTGTCTCCTCCTTACTTTCTGTATTTTCTCATGGCGGCCATGAGAAGCTGCTGGGGGGTATTGTCGTCCGCCATGGGCGGTATATCCCGGGGACCCTTGTGGTCCTCGCCCTGCTGGCGGATCTGCATCAGCCGCACCGCTTCCACCAGCCTGCCCGGCTCCACGCCCCGGGGACATCTCTCCACGCAGGCCATGCAGCTGAGACACTCGTATATGGAAGGGCTTGCCATCAGCTTTTCGATCTCGCCGTGCTCCACCATGGCCACGAACTGGTGGGGATGATACTCCATCCTGTCGTAGTTGGGGCAGGTGCCGGAGCATTTGCCACACTTCATGCACTTGCGGGGGTTGACGCCGCTGATGCGCAGGGCGGTCTGAGTGAGGAAATCGGTCTGGTTCATAGCGCTTCCTCCTTTACGCCCAGGGCCTCGGCCAGAAGCTCGGTAAAGTACGCCACGGGCAGCTGGCCCTTGACGGCGTTTTCCACCAGGTTGTAGCGGCACAGGGGGCAGGCGGTGACCAGCTCACCTGCGCCGTGCTCCGCGGCGGAGAGTATGGCCTTGTCCGCCTGGGCCTGGGCCGCGGCCCTGTCGGTCAAGGACACGTAGGCGCCGCAGCACTCGTTCCGATAGGGATATTTGACGCTCTCGGCCCCCAGGGCCCTGATAAAGTCCTCGATGATCTTCGGGTTCTCCGGGTCGTCGAAGGCCAATACCTTGGAGGGACGCAGCACCATGCACCCGTAAAACGCGCCGATCTTCCGGCCGGTCAGGGGATGGACGACCTTCTTTTTGAGCTCCTCAAAGCCGATCCCGTCCCGGATCAGCTCCAGGAAGTGGACCACCCGCACGTCGCCGGTGATGGGCTCTTCGGGCTGTATATAATTGTTGACCTTGGTCCTGAAATCCCCGTCGTTCTGAAGGTCCCAGGCGGTGCGCTTCAGCACATGGTGGCAGGCGGAGCACATGGTCACGAGCACCCCGTCCCGGGCGTCGGCCAAGGCCCGCACGCTGGCCAGGCGGGAGGCGATCTCGTCGCTCACCTGGGGATAGACCGCGCCGCAGCACTGCCAGGCGGGGAGCTCCTCAAGCTCGATCCCCAACGCCCTGGCGCTCAAGCGGGCGCATCTGTCCAGCTCCCTGGCCCGGTCCTTCAGCGTGCAGCCGGGAAAATAGCTGTAAGTCATATTCCAGTCTCCTTGTCAGCACATCTCTTCGGGCTTAAAGACCTCGTCGAACTTCTCCGCCGTCAAAAAGCCCAGCTCGACGCAGGCTTCCTTCAGGGAAATGTTTTCCTTATAGGCCTTCTTGGCGGTCCTGGCGGCGTTGTCGTAGCCGATATAGGGGTTGAGGGCCGTCACCAGCATCAGGCTGTTGTACAGGTTGTGGCGCATCTTGTCCCGGTTGGCCCGGATGCCGGAGACGCAGTTCTTGTTGAAGGAGTTGAGGCTGTCGGTGAGGAGCCTGGCGGACTGCAGGAAGTTGTAGATCAGCACCGGCATGAACACGTTCAGCTCGAAGTTGCCCTGGCTGGCGGCCATGCCCACGGCCACGTCGTTGCCCATGACCTGCACCGCCACCATGGTCACGGATTCGCACTGGGTGGGGTTCACCTTGCCGGGCATGATGGAGGAGCCGGGCTCGTTCTCGGGAATGAATATCTCGCCCAGGCCGTCCCGGGGGCCGGAGGCCAGCCAGCGGACGTCGTTGGCGATCTTCATCATATTGGCCGCCAGGGCTTTGAGGGCCCCGTGGGCGAACACCAGCTCGTCCTTGGCGGTGAGGGAGTGGAACTTGTTGGGGGCGGTGACGAAGGTCTTGCCGGTAAGGGCGCTGACCTCACGGGCCACGGCCTCGGCAAAGCCCTTGGGGCAGTTGAGCCCGGTGCCCACGGCGGTGCCGCCCAGGGCCAGCTCCTTAAGTCCCGGCAGGGCCAGAGACAGCTGTTCCTTGGCCTTTTCCAGCATCCCCCGCCAGCCGCTGATCTCCTGGGAGAAGGCGATGGGGGTGGCGTCCTGCAGGTGGGTGCGGCCGGTCTTGACCACGCCCTCGTTTTCGCTCTCCAGCCGCCTGAGGGTGGAGATCATGTCGTCCAGCGCCGGGAACAGGCCGTCCTCTATGGCGATCACCGCGGCGATGTGCATGGCGGTGGGGAAGGTGTCGTTGGAGGACTGGGACATGTTCACGTGGTCGTTGGGATGGCACTTTTTCTCGCCCAGTATCTCGTTGGCCCGGTTGGCGATGACCTCGTTGGCGTTCATGTTGCTCTGGGTGCCGCTGCCGGTCTGCCACACCACCAGGGGGAAGTGGTCGTTGAGGGATCCGGAGATCACCTCGTCGCAGGCCTGGCAGATGGCGGCAAGGCGCTCATCGTCCATCTTCTCGGGCTTTAAGCCGTGGTTGGCGATGGCCGCCGCCTTTTTGAGGATGCCGAAGGCGTGGGTGATCTCCCGGGGCATGATCTCCCCGCCGATCACGAAATTCTGCTTGCTCCGCTGGGTCTGGGCCGCCCAATACCGGTCGGCGGGCACCCGCATTTCGCCCATGGAGTCCTTTTCGATGCGATAATCCATTTTTCTTCTCCTTTGTCAGAGATCGAGCTGGGAGATGATGGTCTTAAGGGCGTCGGCGCTGACCGTCAGCTTATCCAGCTCCGGCAGCGTCAGCTTGGGCAGTATGTGGCCCTGCACCTTGCCCCGGCCCAGCAGCACCGGGATGGACAGGCACACGTCGTCGATGCCGTATTCGCCGTGGAGCATGGTGGACACGGTGCCCACGGTGTTCACGCTGCCGTCCAGGGAGTCGATGATGGAGGTCACGCTGATGGCGATGGCGTAGTTGGTGCAGCCCTTGTTGGCGATGATGGTGGCGCCGGACTTGCGCACGTAGTTGTCCACGTCGTCATAGTCCAGATGGGGCGTGGGGCCGTTGTCCAGATGGATGGAGGTCTTGTAGTCCTCCACGGGAATGGTGGACACCTCGGCCACGCTCCAGGGGATGAAGCTGGAATCGCCGTGCTCGCCGAACACATAGGCGTGCACGTTCTTCTGGGATACGTTTAAGTCCTCGGCGATGCGGGCGCGCAGGCGGGCGGTGTCCAGGAGGGTGCCGGAGCCGATGATCCGGTTCTCCGGCACGCCGGAGATCTTCGCGAACACGTAGGTGAGTATGTCCACGGGGTTGGACACGATGATATAGGTGGCGTCGGGGCAGTATTTCACGATCTGTGGAGCGATCTCCTTGATGATGCCCACGTTGGTGCGGGTCAGGTCCAGCCGGGTCTGGCCGGGTTTTCTGGGCATGCCGGAGGTGATCACCACAAAATCACTGCCCGCGGAGGCCTCGTAGCCGCCGGAATACACGTGCATGGGGTCGCTGAGCAGGGGAGTGCCCTGATGGATGTCCATGGCCTCGCCGGAAGCCTTTTCTTCCCGGATGTCGATCAGTACGATCTCGTTGGCCATGTTTTTGATGGCCAGCGTATATGCGGTGGTGGCGCCCACGCTTCCGGCGCCGATGACGGTGATCTTGTTGATTGCCATGTGGATATCATCCTTTCGTTGACGGGACACATTTGTCCATCCCGCCCAATGTTACGGATACAGTATACTATATATCTGGGAATAAAGCCAGTCCGATTTTTCCATAGCGGTATACATGAAAAGCGAATATCAGAGGGGTTTGTGAGAAATCAGGGTAAAGCAATGGGGGAAACAGGGCGAAAAAGGGGAAATGGCAAAAATGTGGCGAAATAAAGGTGGACGCGATATTCCAAATCCGGAATACCGCGTCCACAAATATTCACCTGGAATACAGTATCACTAACCGTCCTGACCGTCGCCGAAGGCCAGCTCCCGGCGCACCTCGAACAGCTTGTCGATAAACGACCGCTCGGTGGGGGACAGGCGGGTGTCGTCGGCGTATATGAGCCGGTCGTGCCGCCGCTCGCACAGGCCCAGGCCCGTGCGCTGCACCAGGTCGTATCTCTCCAGCACCCCGTCGGGCACCGGGCACGTCCACATATAGGCCCAGGGCAGGGAGCTGACCATCTCCAGCTTCATCCCCCTTCCGGACACGTAGAGCCTGGCGTCCCGGTCGT